>JAADGG010000072.1 GCA_013152485.1 Nitrospirota bacterium
GTGATACTTGAAACCGTTCAGACTCTGTCATATCGCTCCCAACAACCATTATGCATATTATCCGGCAATTGAATACTGTAAGCCGATACTGTCCTGCTATGACTTACTCTCTTTATCGAACCGTGTTGTTCTCGGACATTTCTTGTGATCTAAATCCGGGCAATTGCAAAAGAAGCTTTAATACTTTATAATATCTCAGATATTTTAAATGTTTCAGATATCCCGGGATGACGCAGAGATCCGTTGATGGGTTCTTCGAATCCGTTCCGCCCGCTGGCTGTACAGGCTGCAGTGTCCCTGCGTATTTCTGAATAGGGAATATGGAGATCGAATGATCGGTTTCAGGAACGTCACAAGGATTTATGACAATATAACCGCTCTGAGAAAAGTCTCTTTCGATATCGATAAAGGAGAGTTCGTCTACATAACCGGTCCGAGCGGTGCCGGCAAATCCACGCTGCTGAAGCTGATCTACCTTGCCGAAAAGCCGGACGAGGGGACCATAAGCATAGCCGGCTGGGACACGGACACCCTGAAGGAATCCTCCATCCCGTACCTCAGGAGAAACATCGGGGTGGTCTTCCAGGACTTCAAGCTCCTTGCCAACCGCACGGTCTACGACAACATAGCCCTCGCACTGAGGATAAGGGGGTATGGCGAGGCGGAGATCAAGGACCGGGTTCATGATGCATTGAAGCTGGTGGGGCTCAGGCACAAGACCGACAGTTTTCCCGCCGCCCTCTCCGGAGGTGAACAGCAGAGGATCACCATAGCGAGGGCCATTGTGGGCGAGCCCACGGTGCTCCTTGCCGATGAGCCCACGGGCAACCTCGATGTCGACAATGCCGCCGGCATCATGAAGATTTTCAAGGAGATCAATGCCCGCGGCACGACCATTCTGATCGCAACGCATAACAGGGAACTGTTCAGGAATACCGGACTGAGGGTCCTCTGGTTCGACAGCGGAAACCTCGTGGCGGATGAGGAAGGATGATGAACGTGATCTACTCGATAAAGCTTGCACTGAAGAGCCTCTGGTTTGAGAAGTGGATACACATGCTGACGGTCGTGACCATAGGCGTGGGGCTCTTCGTCCTCGGTCTCGTCTTCTTCGCCCTCTACAACATTGAAGGCGTCACGAACAGGCTGCCGGAGAGGTTTTCCGTCACGGTCTTCCTGTCAGACCGCACTGGCGAGCGGGAGATCAGGCAGCTGGAGGCGCGCTTGAGCAAGGATCCGATAGTCGAGAGCGTGAGGTTCATATCCAAGGACGAGGCCCTCGATGAACTGAGGGCGTCACTGAAGGATGCAGCCTATATTCTCGAGGGTCTGGACGAGAATCCCCTCTTCCCGTCGATAGAGATACGGCTCAAGAAGAACGGCTTTGACAGAAAAAGGGTGGAAGCGCTGATCGAGGAGCTCCAGCGCCTGAGGAGCGTCGACGACGTTGTCTATGGTGAGGACCTGCTGGGCACCATCTATACGATCCGTAACGGGGTCAAGACACTGAGCGCGGGAGTGATTCTGCTCTTCTCGATGGCGATAGTCTTCGTCTGCTACAGTACGGTGAAGATCCTCTTTTACAGGCGCAAGGAGGAGATAGAGATATTCAAGCTGCTCGGGGCCACAAGGGGCTTCATTCGTATGCCGTTTCTGATCGAGGGCGGAACCCTCGGCTTCATAGGCGGACTGCTCGGAGGCGCGGGCACATACGGCCTCTACAGGTTCATCAGTGGCCTGGCAGTCACCGACTTCCCCATGCTCGGCGAGCTGCACCTGCCCCTCGGCCTCATTGCGGCACTCCCTGTGGGAGGAGCCGTGCTGGGTATTATAGGATCAACCATTGCCTTGGGAAGGCTCAAGTTCTGAGCCCCGTGACTTTGTGACCGTTATGCTCCGCTTGAAACATACCTCTGTCATATTGCTCATCCTCATGGTCTTTCTCGGCTCCTGCCCCGGGGGGCTTCAGGCGGCGAAAGACCCGAAGGCCCGCTACGAGAAGATACAGAAGGAGATAAAGAAAAAGAAGAAGGCCCTCGAGAAGGTAAAGAAGAAGGAGGTCTCCATACTCGATGAGATCGAGTCGACCAACAGGGCGCTCGACCGCATAAAGAGGGAGCTCCGGGCACAGAGAAGGAAGATTCGCAGGAATGAAAAGAAGATAGCCCGGGTCAGACAGGAGATAAGGAAGATCTCCAGGAAGCTCGACCGGCAGAAGACGTGGCTGAAGAGGAAGGTTGTGGGAATGCAGAAGTACGGGGTTTCATCGTTGGGCGGCACCCCGTCGGCCTCACTGAAGACGGACCCGCTCATGCTGCTCATGACGGCCGAAGACCTTCCCCAGGTGATAAGGAAGTGGCGCTACCTGAAGCGCCTGGCGGAGTACGAATACTCGCTCCTGAAGGACTACTCGGAAAACATCCAGGGCCTCAAGCAGAGGCAGGACCGCCTCTCCTCGCTCATGAAGAAGCTCAAGGGCCAGAAGAATCAGCTCGAGAGGAAGAACGCCGTCCTGAGGGAGAAGAAGAAACAGAAGAGGCGGCTTCTCGCCTCGGTGCGCAAGGAGAGGGACCTTTACAAGCGCATGCTGCTCGAGCTCAAGGAGTCGTCGAGGAAGCTCCGCAAGCTGATCGACGAGTCGGAGAAGACGAAGTACCTCCAGAAGGGTTTTTTCAAGGCCAAGAGGACGCTGCCGTGGCCTGTGAGGGGCGTGCTCGCCCTGCCGTACGGCAGCTACCGTGACCCGAAGTTCAAGACCCCGGTCTTCAGAAACGGCATACACATCAAGTCCCGGGAGGGAGAGGCGGTCAAGGCCGTCTATTCCGGAAAGGTCGTCTTCGCGGACTGGTTCAGGGGCTACGGCAAGGTCGTGATAATAAATCACGGAGAGGGTTACCACACGGTGTATGCGAACCTGAGTGAGATTTTTTTGAGCAAAGGCGATATAATAAAACAGGGCGCGCTGATCGGAAGGGTCGGTGATTCCGGCATGCTCAACGCCCCGGGATTGTACTTCGAGATAAGATACAAGGGCAAACCCCTGAATCCGCTTCAGTGGCTGAAACGCAAGGGTTAGTCCATGAGGAAAAGTTTACCGGAGGTATAGATACATGAAAAAACGCAGGTTGGTGGCTGTATTCGGGTGGTTCGTGATCGTCTCTCTGCTGATCGGCGGCTTGCTCGTGAGCGAGATGCCCTTGAAGAGCGCGGATGCAGAGTCTCAGGAATATCAGGACCTGAGGCTCTTTACAGAGGCCCTCACGATCATCAAGAACTCGTATGTCGAGGAGGTCGACACCAAGGACCTCATATACGGTGCCCTGAAGGGTATGCTGAGGACGCTCGATCCCCACTCGGCCTTCATGCCCCCCGACGAGTACAAGGAGATGCAGATAGACACGCGCGGAGAGTTCGGAGGCCTCGGCATACAGATAGGAATCAAGAAAGGCATGCTCACGGTCATCGCCCCTATCGAGGATACACCGGCATGGAAGGCCGGAATCAAGGCCGGTGACAAGATAATCAAGGTCGATGGTGAATCCACGAGGGACATGACCCTGTTTGAGGCCGTCAAGAAGATGCGCGGCCCCAGGGGTACCGACGTGACCATCACCATAATGCGTGAGGGATGGAAGGAGCCGAGGGATTTCACCATAACGAGGGACATAATCAAGATCAAGAGCGTCAGATACAAGGTCGTCGATGACGGCATAGGATACGTCAAGATCAACCAGTTTCAGGAAAGGACCGCCTCTGAGCTTGAAAGCGCCCTCAAGAGCCTGAAAGAGAAGAAGATCGATTCCCTTGTGCTCGACCTCAGGAACAACCCGGGCGGGCTTCTGAAGAGCGCGGTGGATGTAACCGAGCAGTTCCTACCACCGGAACGACTCGTTGTCTACATAAAGGGACGCTCGGGAGAGAAGACCGAGTACAAGACCAAGGGGGACAGGCCATACTATGACCTGCCGATGGTAGTGCTGGTGAACCACGGCAGTGCATCGGCCTCGGAGATAGTGGCCGGAGCACTGAAGGACTGGAAGAGGGCCGTGCTGCTCGGCGTACAGACCTTCGGCAAGGGGTCCGTACAGAGCGTCATCCAGCTCAGCGGGGGATCGGGTCTGAGGCTCACCACGGCAAAGTACTACACCCCGAAAGGGATCTCCATACAGAACGAGGGGATAGAGCCCGACATAGTGGTCAGGATCAAGCCGCAGAACGGCGAGGCTTATCCGGTGATCAGGGAGAAGGACCTCGAGCATCACCTGAAGAACGAACAGAAGCCCGAGGAGAACAAGCAGCAGCAAAAGAAGGAAGAGGAACAGGAGGTGGCCCCCATCCAGGTCGACGAGGAGAACGACGTCCAGCTTCAGAGGGCGATAGACCTGCTCAAGGGCTGGAGGGTCTTCAGAGAGGGCTTCCCTGGCGACAACTGAGGTGTCACGGATAATATTCGATATAGAGACCGTCGGTGCGGATTTCGACAGGCTCGACCTCTCACAGCAGGAATATCTTCTGAAGTATGCCGAGACAGAAGAGGATGCCGAGGCGGTGAAGGAGAGTCTCGGGCTCTACCCGCTCACGGGAGAGATAGTCACCATAGGCCTGCTGAATCCCGACACCATGAAGGGAGTCGTATATTTTCAGGCCCCCGGCGGTGGTGTCCGGCCTTTCGAGGAGGATGGAATCCAGTACGAGACCGGCAGCGAGCGGGCCATCCTCGAGAAGTTCTGGGAAGTAATAAAGAGTTACACGCAGTTCGTGACCTTCAACGGCAGGACCTTCGACTGCCCCTTCATACTGATACGCTCTGCAATGCACAGGCTCAGGCCCACGAGGGAGCTGATGCCGAACAGGTACAACGGCCCCCACATAGACCTACTCGACCAGCTTACATTCTATGGGGCCACGAGGAGGCGGTTCAGTCTCGACATGTGGTGCAAGGCCTTCGGCATCAGGAGTCCAAAGGACGAGGGAGTCTCGGGGCAGGACGTGAAGCGGTTCTTCAAGAACGGGCAGTACGTGGATATAGCCCGCTACTGTGCCAGGGACCTCTTTGCCACCAGGGAACTGCTCCTCTACTGGGAAAACTATGTAAAGTTCAGGCCCGGGCCTGCCTCTTGAGTTGATGGACGGCATACCGAAGAGGTTCTTTTCCTCTGTCGAGAGATTTCCGGACAAGACCGCCTTCGAATACTTCAGGGACGGCTGGCGGCAACTCACCTACCGTGACACAGCCGGCAGGGTTGTATCGCTGCTTCAGAGGCTGAGGGAGAGCGGGATCAGGAAGGGCGACCGTGTCTTTCTCTCTGCGAGGAACTCTCCCTCCTGGTGCATATCCTACCTCGCCCTCTCCGCCGCCGGAGCAGTGGGGGTGCCCGTGGATCCCGAGCTCACCGCCTCGGAGATGAGAAACCTCATGGTTGATGCCGGCGTCTCCTTCGTCTTCCATGATGACTATACTGCTGAGAAGGTCTCGGAGGCGGCAGCCGGTATCGACGCCGAAAGGTTTGACATCAGCGGCATTCCGGAAGCGGATGCCCCGGCAGGCCGGGTTCCCGGCCTCCAGGACGGCCCGGCTCCTGACGACATCGCCTCGATCATATACACGTCCGGCACCACGGGCAGCCCCAAGGGGGTGGTCCTGACACATGGAAACTTCTGTTCGGATGCCGACGCCCTGGCCGGGGCAGGCATCATATCATACGATGACAATATCATATCGGTGCTTCCCCTTCACCACACCTATCCGTTCATGAGCACGTTTCTCGTCCCGCTCTTCGAGGGCGCCACCGTGACGTATCCGAAGGGCCTGAAGGGCACCGACCTGCTCGATGCAGTGAGGGACAGGGGGGCTACCATCCTCGTGGGCGTGCCTCAGCTCCTCGAGCTCTTCAGGAACAGGATCATTCAGGGGTTCAGCGAGGTTCCCGTGCTCAACTGGGTCTTTCCCTACCTTCTGAGGGCCCTGTCGTTCATACGGCGCAGGTATGACGTGAACCTCGGCAGATATGTCTTCTCCTCGGTCCACAGGAAGTTCGGCAGCCGCTTCAGGTTCTTTGCCTCCGGAGGGGCGAGGCTCGATCCCCGCATCATGCAGGACCTCGAGGCCCTCGGCTTTACCGTGCTCGAGGGCTACGGTCTCACGGAGACCTCTCCTGTCGTGACCTTCAATCCCCCTCAAAAGAGAAAGCCCGGCTCTGCGGGCAGGCCCCTCAAGAATGTGGAGATAAGGATAAGCAGCGAAGGGGAGGTGCTGATAAAGGGCCCGATGGTCATGAAGGGATACTACAAGAATCCCGAGGAGACGGAGAAGACGATCAGGGACGGCTGGCTCCATACCGGCGACCTCGGTTACATGGACGGTGACGGCTACCTCTACATCACCGGCCGGACTAAGGAGGTCATAGTGCTGAGCTCGGGCAAGAACGTCTATCCCGAGGATGTGGAGAGGCATTACCAGGGCATAGGGCTCATCAAGGAACTGTGTGTGGTCGGTACCGGGGACGGGCTGAGCGCGGTCGTGGTGCCCGACATGGAGGCGGCAAAGAAGATGAAGGTCGGCAATATCCAAGAGTACCTCAAGTGGGAGATAAACGCGGTTTCGATGAAACTCCCCCCTTACATGAGGCTGAAGGGGTTTGTCCTGAGCACGGCTCCCCTGCCGCGGACACCGCTTGGCAAGCTTAGGAGGTTCATGGTCAAGAAGATGCTCGAGGAAGGTGAAGGGGGGAAGGCGAGGGACGTGGACGAGTCCCTCCTCGGTGACGCGATCGCATCGAAGGTCGTAACGTCGCTGAGGGAGGTGATGGGTAGGGATGTCGCAGTCGGAAGAGGGGACAGCCTCGAGCTCGATATAGGGCTTGACAGCCTGAAGAGGATAGAGCTCGTCGTTGCACTGGAGAGAAACCTCGGCGTGAAGCTCTACGACGACTTCACCCTCGATGTACAGACCGTCGAGGAACTGGTGGAGAAGGCGAGGAAGGCCGTCAGGGAAGGCGGCTCCAGGCGGGAAGAGGATGTAAGGCTCCTCGATGTGACGGAGGAAGAGAGGAGGGCTGCCGAGGGGCTCCTCAGCCAGGGCTTGTATGAACGGCTCCTGCTCTTCGTGATGATGCTCTTTCTGAGGCTCTTCAGCAGGATCTATTTCAGGGTGAAGATCACGGGGGTAGAGGACTTGCCCAGTCCGCCCTTCATTATAGCGCCGAACCACTCAAGTTACCTCGACAGCTTCCTACTTGCCGCCAACCTGCCCTTCAGGGTCTTCAGGTCCCTCTACTTCCAGGGGGCGAGCAAGTACTTCGAAGGCCCGTTCATGAGATGGTTTGCACACTTCGCCCACGTGATCCCGATCGATCCGGACACCTCCCTGCTCGGCGCACTCAGGGTGAGTGCCCATATCCTGAAGCAGAAGAAGGCCCTCTGCATATTTCCCGAGGGCGGCAGGAGCTTCAGCGGAGAGGTCATGGAGTTCAAGAAAGGCGTGGGCATACTCGCACTCGAGCTCGGCGTCCCGGTCGTTCCGGTCTCCATCGATGGGACCTTCAGGGCCATGCCGAGGGGCAGCAGGTTTCCAAGACCCGTGCCCGTCGAAATACGGATCGGCCGGCCCCTGCCCCCGGTTGTGGGCAAGGACGCCGCCGACCCAGCGCGGGCCTTTGCCGACAGGGTAAGGGAAGAGGTGCTCGAGCTGCTGCGCCGGTAGTTTTCATTCCCTCCCTTTGGTGTCCGGTAAAATACAGGAACTATTGATTAAGGAGAAGGGATGTTGATCTTGAACGGATTTGATTTCGCAGCAGATTCACCTGGATGGTGAATTGCGAGATTCCCTCGGAGCCCCGGCCGGCCGCCGGGACGGCAGGGAGATGAGAAATTAACATCCCCTCTCCTGCCATAACTTACGGACAGCGTTGATTTTCTGCTGTTTTTCATTTGTAGTCCAGGTGGGCTTCTCTTATCTGTTTGAGTATCTTGCGGGATCTCCTGAGAACCGAGGGGATCTCCCTCAGGGGAAATTTCATCAGGAATGATATGCTTTTACTGACAGGGATCGCCTTTCTGTACAGGCAATACAGCTCTTCGTAGAACTCCTTGAGCGGAAGGGCGGTTGGCAGAAGGGTATGAAGGAAATCAAAATAATCATAGTTGCGGGTTAAGAGCCGTGACTGGACCTCTTCGTAGAAGTCCGTCCCCGGCAGGGGGGTGAGCACCGAAAAGGTGGCGAAATTCAGTCTCATCCTCCGGCAGTAGTGCCTGAACTGCCTGAAGTCGTCCCTGCTGAACTGCGGCCTTACCATGAAAGAGGCATAGATTTCTACGCCGGCGGACTGGAGTATTCTTACGGCATCCTCATTGTGCCTGACCGTTGATCCCTTCCCGATATACTGGAGGTCGTCATCCCTGAAGAACTCAAGTCCTACGAAAACCCTTTCAAGACCTATCTCTTTCCAGAGTTCTATGAGTTCAGGGTGCTTTGCG
>JAADGG010000046.1 GCA_013152485.1 Nitrospirota bacterium
TGTCTTCGAGGCTCACGGTCACCGAACCGTTTGCATCATGGAGCAGTTTGAAGAGCTCGTCGGCATTTATGCCGAGCTCCTCGGCGACCTCGCTCTCTGAAGGGGGACGGTCGAGTTTCTGCTCCAGGCGTCGGTATGCTGATTTAAGGTCGTTTATCTTCTTCTGAAGCTGCTTCGGCGCCCATTCCGCCGAGCGCAGCTCGTCGAGCATCGAACCCTTTATCCTGTATTCGGCATATGTCTTTATGTTTGCGTGTCTCGAGGGATCGTACCTTTCGATCGCATCAAGCAGTCCTATGACGCCGACGCTTATCAGGTCGTCTATCGTGAGCTGAGGCGACAGCCTCCAGGCAAGTCTGTAGGCTGTATACTTTATGTACGGCAGCATGTCTTTCAGTACTGCCTCTTTCTCTTCCTCGGTTGTAATGGTTTTATAGCCCTGAATCATTTCTTGCCCCGAAAAGGTTTCCGAAAAAGAACTGGATGCTTCCCTTGAGTCTGGTCCTGCTGCTGTTGCCGAGCTTGAACGCCAGATCCTTGAAACATTGCGCCGAGAGGCTGTCGGGCTCGAAAGTGACAACCGTCTGCTGGGACCTCACCGCCCTCTGTATGGCGCTGTCAAGAGGAATGAATCCGAGATAATCGAGAGCTATGTTGAGAAACTTGTCCGTCACCACGTGAAGCCTCTTGAAGACCTCGAGTGCTTCGGAAGAGCTGCCCGTGCAGTTGACGAGTATCTTGAACTCCCGTTCCTGATAGCGCGTGTACAGGAGCTTTATAAGCGCGTATGCATCCGTGAGCGAAGTCGGTTCCGGTGTTATTACCACGACGATATCCTGTGCAGCCATGCAGAAGAACGTTACATTGGAGGATATGCCGCCGCTCGTGTCTATCAGGAGGATGTCCACGTCTTCGTCGAATGAGTCGAACTCGTCGAGCAACCGCAGCCTTTCGAATTCGTTTATGCTCGTGAGCTCTTCTATTCCCGAGCTTGCAGGCAGTATCATGACTCCTTCGGGCCCCCTTACAAGAACTTCCCTGAGCGACCTCTCGCCTTTCAGGAGGTGCTGAATGTTGTACTTGGGCGCCATTCCGAACAGGATGTCTATGTTGCTCAGTCCCAGGTCTGCATCGAATATCAGGACCTTCTTTCCCTGTCTCTGGAGCGCTATGGCGAGGTTTGCCACTATGTTGGTCTTGCCGACCCCCCCCTTGCCGCTTGTGACTGCTATGGTGCTTATCTGTTTGGGTTGGTTCTTCAGCTGTTTCATTAGTCCACTCCTTTTCTGATGATAAGCCTTGCGAGCGCATTATTGTCGGGAAACTCTATGTCCAAGGGAATGCGCTGTCCGGTGGTTATGTATGCAACCGGCTTCTGGTAGAGTACGGACAGGTTGTATATCGGACCGGCATGAACGGCTTCGTCGACCTTGGTGAAACCGAGACAGTCTATGTTGAGTTTCCCGTAGTATCTGTATGCGTCGGTCATGAAGACGTCATCGCTGTTTGTGCTCATTAGTAGATGCGTCTCTATAGGGAGCCCGAGTGAGTGAATCATGCGTATTTCGTTGATGTATTTCTCGTCACGCGGGTTTCTTCCGGTCGTGTCTATGAATATCATGTCGCGGCCCATGTGCTTCACCACCCTGTCCTTCAGGTCCGAGACGTCGGAAACCACCTCGAGGGGGACCCCGAGGACCCTTGCAAAGAACCTGAGCTGTTCGACCGCTCCGATACGGTAAGTATCGAGCGTTATAACGGCGACCTTCCTGCCCGAGCGTATTGCCCGTGATGCGAGTTTGGCCAGCGTGGTCGTCTTTCCCACGCCGGTCGGACCTATGAGCATCACGGCCTTTTGCGAAGACAGCGCGTCCATGGTCTTTATCTCTTCCGTCAGGACTTTCAGCAGTGATTCTGTATCCGAGGCCTTCTCACAGAGCCTCATTGCGAACTCTTCTTTTACGGATCTCTTCAGCAGCAGTCTCAGCACCTTGAGTTTCTTGTCCGGGAGCTTCATCTCGTATCCGCTTTTTTTCATCTGGAGGAGTGCCTCCTTGAGCCGGGCGACCTCGCTCTTGAGTTCGGAGAGGTCCGTCGGCCTCTCGGCAGGGGCTGACTGTTCGGACATGCTGATGCCTTCGTAGTCTACGGCTGCGACAACTTCGACCATGTTTTCATTGAGCTGTTCCGACGAGAGTATTACAGCGTCAGGCCCCAGCTCTCTCTTTACGGCCTTCAGTACCTCGGAGAAAGTCCTTGCATGGAATTTCTTAATCTTCATAACTCACCATCCCGAGTGAATAGAGTTTTGTATTCGATGAAATTTCATTGCTTGACAGGATGACAAGCGAAGGCATTATCCTGTCGGCGATGTTTCTCAGGTGTCTCCGTATCTGGGGCGAGCAGACGAGTACAGGTTGGATGTTCTTGAGATTGTCGCTGTTCAGTGTATTTTCAAGGCCCCTGAGCAGTCGCTGCATAAGCTGCGGTGACAGGCCCGAGCCCTCTTCCAGGGACTGGAGTATATCGCGTTCATACCGGGGATCGAGCGTGAAGACGGGCAGGGTCCCGTCGGGAAGCATGTACTGCCTGGTGATGACTCTCGACAGCGCCTGTCTCACGAGCTCTGTCAGCGTATCCGGGTCCTTCACCCTCTGACCGTGATCGAGCAGGGTTTCGAGAATGGTTATCATGTCTTTTATGGGTACCCGCTCCTTCAGCAGGTTCTGCAGTACGCGCTGGACCGTACCGAGCGGCAGTACGTTCGGCACGAGCTCCTCGACTATCCTCGGATAGTTCTTGGAGACATTGTCGAGTATGTCCTGTGTCTCCGTCCTGGTGAGGACTTCCCATCCGTGTTTCCTCCGTCAGGTGCGTGACAATGACCGTGGATGGGTCGACGACCGTATGCCCCTTGGCCTGTGCGATCTCCACTTCGCTTTCATCGATCCAAACTGCCGGCAGCCCGAACGCTGGTTCTTTTGTAGGTATGCCGTCGAGTTTGTCAACGCCATCCTCGCCGGCCACTGCAAGCCATTTGCCCAGGAGCACCTCTCCTTTTGCAATCTCGACCCCCTTTATCTGGAAACTGTATTCATGGGGCCTGAGCTGCAGATTGTCCTTGATGTGAACAGGAGGAACAATGAATCCGAGCTCCTGTGCAATCTGCCTGCGCATCGCCTTGATCTTTCCGAGCAGTTGCCCTCCTGGCTCTTCAACCAGAGGGATCAGTCCGTAACCTATCTCGAGGCTCAAAGGGTCCAGCTCAAGGTACGACTCTATCGACGGCTCTGGAGGTGCCTCGTTCTCCTCGACATCCTCCTGTTCCTCGACGGGTTTCCGCGATACCATATAGGCTATAGCCCCCGATGTAATGGAAATGATGAGAAACGGTATGTGAGGCAAGCCCGGGACCAGAGCGAGTATGAAGAGGACTCCAGAGGCCGTGGAGAGGGCCTTCGGATTTATGAACATCTGCCTTTTTACCTCTTCGCCGAGGTCTGTGTCGCTTCCTGCACGGCTCACCACTATGCCTGCTGCGGTGGATACGAGCAGTGCGGGTATCTGTGACACGAGACCGTCGCCTATGGTCAGGAGCGTATATGTTCTCGCGGCATCCACAATCGGCATACCCTTCTGCAGAACGCCTATAAGGAGTCCGCCGACGATGTTGATCCCGGTTATTACCAGGCCTGCAATGGCATCACCCCTTACGAACTTGCTTGCGCCGTCCATGGCACCGTAGAAGTCTGCCTCGTGGGATATGGTCTCTCGTCTCTGGCGGGCGGTTTCCTCATCTATCAGGCCGGCGTTCAGGTCGGCGTCTATCGCCATCTGTTTACCGGGCATGGCATCGAGCGTAAACCTTGCAGCGACCTCTGCAATCCTGCCTGCTCCCTTTGTTATGATGACGATGAAGTTGATGATTACAAGTATCAGAAACACTATGAGCCCGACGGCGTAGTTGCCGCCGACGACGAAATCGCCGAACGATTTTATCACGCGGCCTGCAGCTTCGGGTCCCTCGTTACCCTTCAGGAGTATTATCCTCGTTGTTGCAATATTGAGAGAGAGCCTGTAGAGGGTGACCATAAGGAGAAGGGATGGAAACACCGAGAAATCGAGAGGTTTCTTGATGTATACGGATGTAAGGAGCACCACTATTGCAATGGAAACGGATGTGGAGAGGAATATGTCCAGGGCAAATGCAGGAACGGGCAGAAGCATTATTCCCAGCACTATGACCATACTATACTAATAGCGAGTGCGACGTCACTGCGGTTCCTCAGAAAACTCAGACTCTTCATGCATCCACCTCCGGATTGCCGAGTTGCCGGCTTTTATTCTTCGGTCGTGACATCTCAGGCCACCTCACCCCTCAGTTTGTAGATGTATGAAAGTATCCTGGCAACGGCCCTGTAGAGGGCTTCGGGGATCTCGGTGTCCAGCTCGAGCTTGAAGAGGGCCTGGGCAACCGGTTTGTCTTCGACTATGGGCACCCCTGACTTTCCTGCGATCTCCCTGATCCGTTCGGCCATGAAGCCGGCTCCTTTGGCTACTACCTTCGGAGCTCCCATGGCGGCCCTTTCATACTTCAGCGCAACGGCCAGATGTGTGGGGTTGGTTATGACGACCGTCGCCTTGGCGACCTCCTGCATCATCCGTTTCCTCGCCATCTCTTTCTGTATGGAGCGTATCCGTGCCTTTATGTGGGGGTCACCCTCCGTTGACTTGTACTTCCTTCACTTCTTCCTTGCTCATCCTGAGCGAACGCTCATGTTTCCACCTCTCGTTTATGTAGTCGAGGATGGATATGAGGAAGAAGCAGATAAAGCCGATTTTTATTGCATACAGGAGCATATCGGACATGGATACCGACAGGGTCCGTACGTCCATGGCCATCAGTTCCAGGATCGCCGGCATCTTTTTCTTGACGACAAAGTAGAGCAGCAACGCACCCACGATGAACTTTACGAGGCCCTTGAGAAACTCCAGGGCGGCCTGTCCCGAGATCATCCTCTTTATCCCCTCCAGGGGATTCAGCTTCTCCACCTCGATCTTCAGGGGTTTTATGACGAATCCCCCCTGTATGACGTTACCCGAGATCCCCATCAGCACGGCTATCGCCATGAACGGCAGCAGTATCATCAATCCCTTGGCCGAGAGGTCTATCATTACATCAAGCGGTCCCTTGACGTGGGGCAGGCTGAGCCCCTCTCTCGTAAGGTCCATGATATTCTGGATCGTGGTGTGTCCCATGAAGAAGATGATGAGGACAACACCGCCCATGGAAAGCATCGAACTGAGCTCCCTGCTGCGCGCGACCCGGCCCTCTTCACGTGCCTTCTGCCTCTTTTGGGGTGTCGCTTGTTGTGTTTTTTCCTGGTCTTCGGCCATCTATCCCGATCCTCCTGCGAGTATCAGTCCTGTGAGGTCGCTCTTCATGTCGAGGAAATAACCGCTGAGCAGATACAGCATCAAGGGCAGTCCGAGAAGCATAACTATGTATCCCATGGTGATATATATGGGATAACCGACAAAGAATATGTTGAACTGGGGAATGAGCTTAGAAAGCAGACCAAGCATTATGTTTATGAGCATCACCACGGTTATCACTGGTGCCGATAGCTTTATCGCCAGTATGAATATCCTGCCGCTCAAGGCTATTCCTGCGTTTACCATGGACTTTGTGTCCGCTCCGCCTGCGGCCACATGCTCGAAACTCTTGATGAAGGCATAGATGAAGTAGTGGTGGGCGTCGAGGCTCAGAAAGAGCAGGAATGCCATGATCCCATAGAGTCTGGCTATCTCCGTGGACTGGCCGATCTCCGGGTTGAAGACCGTCGCCATGGAGAGCCCCATTGTCGTGGCTATTATCTGTCCGGCGGTGTCCACTGCATAGAAGATGAACCTTACGGTCAGTGCAAGGACGAAGGAGAATATCGTCTCCTTGATAACCAGCATAGGGATGTCGGTTTCAGCCCATACCGGTGCATGTCCGCCCGGACCGGCTTCTTCGCCGCCGATCGCCTCCACGGTGCTGTGCGTGCTTCCAGCGGGATGCACTACCGTGAGCACAGCGGGTGTCAGTACTACGGATACGGCCAGTATGAGTCCGACCTTGAAATGGGGAGGCAGATTCTTGCTGCCGAAAAAAGGCAGGAATGTCATCAGTATCCCCAGTCTCAGAAAGACCAGCAGGAACGTCGTTATGTCTTCAGTCGTTATACCTGTGCCGTTCATGAAATTCCCCATAAGCTGCTACTTGATGTATAGTGGTATGTTCAGTATCAGTCGGCGGGTGAAGTCGACCAGAACCTGAGCCGTCCAAGGAAGAAGTACGAACAGACAGAGGAAGACCGCGAGTATCTTGGGTACGAATGTGAGCGTGAATTCCTGTATCTGCGTAATCGCCTGGAAAAAACTTATCAACAGCCCCACGAGGAGGCTTACGAGCAGCGCGGGGCCTGACACGGTTATCACCGTCTTGAAGACCTCGCCTGCTATATCCCTCACCAGGTCTATGTTCATTGAAAACTCCTCACGAGCGAGCCTATCATGAGATTCCAGCCGTCGACGAGCACAAAGAGCAGGAGCTTGAACGGCAGAGATATGATCACCGGCGGCAGCATCATCATACCCAGTGAAAGCAACACGCTTGCAACCACCATGTCTATCACCAGAAACGGTAAGTAGATGAGGAATCCTATCTCGAAGGCGGTCCTCAGCTCACTGATCGCAAAGGCCGGAATCACGATCCTCAGGGAGAGATCCTCGGGCCTTTCTGCCTTCTTTATTCCGGCGATATCCATGAAGAGACCGAGGTCTTTCTCCCTCGTCTGCTTCAGCATGAACCCCTTGATGGACGGTTCGGCCCTCTTCAGTGCATCTCCGAAGGTTATCTCTTCCTGCATGTATGGTGTTACGGCGTCCGCCTGTATCTTCTTCACGACCGGTGACATGACAAAGAGGGTGAGAAAGAGTGAAAGGCCGATAATCACCGGGTTCGGGGGGATCTGTTGCCCTCCGATGGCATGCCTGAGGAACGAGAGGACCACCACTATCCTCGTGAATGACGTAAACATCACCAGTATTGCGGGGATGAACGAAAGCAGACTGAGTATGATGAAGAGATTCATCATGGGGCTGTCTATTTTCCCGAGGTCGAATGCATATGCCGAGGCAGGCAGAACGGCTGAGAAGACGAGGGCGAGAAACAAGACAACCTTCGGTCTCCTGCCGTGGAAAGACCTGCTGAACAAGGTTTTCCTGCTCATGCTCTCCGGGGAGGTCGTCCCAGGGGTTTCTCTGTTGTATCTCTCGAAGGTGTTCATTTTCTCGTCATCAGTTCCTTGAAGCCCTTTATCTGCCGGATATTGTCCTTGAGCGTCTTCAGTTCATTCTCGAGGGCGCTCTCGGGCAGTGTCTTGAGAAGCTTCAGGTCGTTGGCGGTAATCCCGACAAGCAGGATCTCCTCTCCTGCCTTTATAATAGCGATCCCCTTTCTCGGGCCGAGGTTGAGGTAACCGAGTGTTTTGAGCAGTTCCGACTTTGCAGCGGTCCGGTTTCTGATCACCCCGGCCACTACCAGTATCAGACCCACTATGAAGACGAGTGCAACGATTATCCTCAGGGACTCTTCCATCATTTCAGTTGCCTGATCCTTTCCACGGGACTTATCGTGTCGGTGAGCCGTACGCCGAACTTTTCATTGACCACGACGACTTCGCCCTTTGCGATCAGTTTGTTGTTTACGAGGATCTCCATCGGTTCACCGGCCAGCTTCTCGAGCTCGATCACCGAGCCCTGCCCGAGCTGTATCAGCTCCTGAATGAGCATCTTCGTCCTTCCGAGTTCAACGGTCACCTCAAGCGGTACATCGAGCAGGAAGTTTATGTCCCTTACGGTCTGTCCTCCTGATCCGTCGGTCTTCAGCTCGTCGAACTTGGCCTCTTCGGGTTCCTTTGCTGTTTGCTGTTGGGAATCGTTCACCTTTTCAGTCATCTTCTTTGCTCCTTGTAAAGTTTTTTTCAATAGCCCGAGTAATCTTGACCGCCTGACTTCCGTGGTGATATCCCGGAGTGCAATAGAATTTCGGGATCCCCTCAACCTTGACCACCAGTTCATCGGCAACCGACTTGCCGAGAGTGATGATATCTCCGGTCTGCAGGTTCAGGACATCATCGAGCGTCAACTCCACCGTGTCGAGCTCTACCGAGATGTTTACGATGGACTCACTGAGCAGCTCGACCAACCTCCTGACCCAGCCCTTGTCGACGTCTATGCTGCTGCTTACAGCGCCCGAGTAGAGTTTTTCCTTGATGGGTTCGACGAGTGAGTACGGGATCCCGAGGAATATCTTTCCCGTGAGGTTCTCCATCTCCACGTGAAACTCCACGTTGATGAGTGACTCGGTTGGAGGTATTATGGTCACGAACTGCGGGTTTGTTTCGGACCCGATGAACTCTGTCTTCGCTTCCACGAGTTCCGACAATGCGTTCTGAAGCTCGTTGAGTGCTATAGTCAATACTTTGTTTATGAGCCTTTGCTCCACCGCAGTGAAACTCCGTCCTTCGGCCTTGACGAAACTTGCCTTGTCCGCACCGAAGAAGTACTCGACGATGCCGAAAATCAGGGGAGCTTCGAGGACCATCAGGGCGTAGCCCTTGAGCGGGTGGATCTTGAAGGTGTTTATGCTTGAGGGCAGGGGGATCGTCTTCATGAACTCACCGAACCGTATATGAGTTATGCCCTGGACGGTGACGTCTATGAACCTGCCGAGAAAGTTTGAAAGAGCGACTCTGAAGAGTCGTGCAAACTTTTCGTTGACCATCTCGAGCCCCGGCATCCTGCCACGAATGATCCTCTTCTGCTTCGTCAGATCGTATGGGCGTATCCCTTCCGGAGGCTCCTGAGGCGTGGTCTCTACCTCGCCTTCCTTCACCCCTTTCAGCAGGGCATCGACTTCATCCTGTGAGAGTATATCGCTCATTGCATTACGAAGTCCGTAAAGTAGACGTTCTTGAATACGTCCTTGCCGACGGCCGCGTTCGCCCTCATGAGGAGTTCGTCCTTCAGTTGAAACTTGCCCTCGGGGGTGGCTATGGACTCTGCAGTCTTGCTGCTTATGAGGGTTATCACGGCGTCACGTATGTGGGGTGTCTTTTCCTTGACCAGCTCTTCATATTTTATGTCCGTCATTTCGAAGTTCATCGTGATCTTGAGAAACCTTCCCCTGTCGGCGAGGTTGACGACAAAGGGCGCGAGGGAGAAGAGCGCAGGCTGTTCGGTGTTGGGATCGTTTTCTCCGATCGGCACCACCTTTGTCTCCGGCTTTTCCACCATGAACTTTGAGTAGGCGAAAAAACCGCCGCCACCTATCAGAACCAGCGCTGCAACCGCTATCACGATCAGTTTCAGCTTACCCTTCTTCTTCTGCGGCGGCTTTTCAGCGGATTCCTCTTCCACCTGTTCGTCTCTCTCTTCTTCTGCCATTCAGCCCTCCTTTTCCGGCCTGGTACTGACAAGCCCTGTACAGCACGGTGACCGTGACGGTAATCATTGGATCTTCGAGTATTCAAAGAACGTGCCTGTTTGAAATCAGCTTATAAATCAAGGGATTCAAGAGGAGCTTGTCAAGAAAATGACTCGCTTGCTGAATGCCGGAGCTGACGGAATTTTGACGTGGCGGGGTATTGCGATCTGCTTGCGCAGATTCTTGGCAGGCGGTTCAGAATGACCCGTACTGGTCTTCCGCAGCGCCTGATGACGGAGAGTTGAACATGTTGTTCATCCCGCCCTCCCATTCAAGCACCGGTCCACCGGACTCGAGGCGCTTGATGCACTTCCACTCGATCCTTGTATCAGGGGGCAGGTTGTCGACCACCCCGGTCCATCTCGGGTATGGTCCGTCAGGGGCGAGTCTGACTGCATCTTCAGCCCTCCAGGCACCGAGTTCGGTGATATTGCCGAGCACGTACACGCTGGTGCCGAACGTGGTGTGTCCATTGTCGCAGATGAACCTTGCCCTTACGCTGCAGGGGGCGCCTTCCACGAGCCTGAAGAGGGGATGTGCAGGGTCGTCTTCGTTGAAGGTCACCTCGTATATGCCGCCTTCAACAGCCGGAAAGTTGGGCCCGTCCTGCTTGCCGTCGGCCCCCCAGTTCGTCCGCCAGGAGCCGTCGGCGGCGAACTTGTACTGCTCGCATGACATCCTGACACGGCCCTTCCAGGTCTTCCCTCCCGAGCAGGAGAGGGTGCGGTCGGCATCTGCCGGGTTCCACCCGTTGCCCTCTCCAGGCACTGAGACGGAAGCAAAGCTGCTGCTGCATGGCACCTCGGTCAATGAGAAGACGAACTGCTTTGTCGTGCTAACATCCATTACACCGGATTTCGCCTTTATGATATTGGGGGCTGATTCGATCCAGCCGGAATCCGCGGTGTTGAAGTCGTTCATCGACGTATGGCCGGTAAGGGGTTCACCGTTCAAGGTTACCAGGGCCGGTGTGAGGCGGTCTTCCACGACGAGCTCGATCAAGTTGTTGCGCACCCCTGGTGCACCATCGTAAGTCCCCTCGGAGGCATGTACGGTCACGGTTATCCCGTCGCCTTCGCGCCTTTGCGTGATCCTCGTCGTTCTGACCAGCCCCCTCTGATAGTCGATGGTCTCGCCGTCGTCTTCGTACAGGGTGAACTCGCTCTCCTTAGGGCCGTTCAGATCAAGGGCGAAGACCCGTGCCGTCAGTTCGTTGCGTTTCTCTCCGTCACTTCGCCTGCCAAAGGCGTTCAGTGTTGCTTCGTCAACCGGCATCAGCGGGATGATCGCTCCTTCGCGGGCGTAGAGGGGCAGCCTGAACCTGCCGTCGGCATACACGGGCACATCCGTTATCCATTCGCCCCTGCTGTCGATCCTCCGGTTGGAATACCAGTCGATCCACGTGCCCTCGGGGAGATATACATCCCTTTCGGTCTCACCGTGTCTTGCGACGATGGCGGCGAGCAGGTCGCGGCCTATCATCTTCTCGTGACCCATGCTCCGGAGATTGGCGTCGTCCTGGTAATAGAGTACGGGAGGTGGCATCAACGGCTCCCCGAACAGGTAGGCGCGGTGAGCAAGAGAGTAGACGTAGGGGATCAGGCTGTACCTGAGACGGGTGTTTGCGAGGTTGCTGCCGGTGTCTCCGATCCTGTCGGGTGCGGTCTCTTTGCAGTTGCAGAGGTTCTCCACGTGAGGCCTTCCGGGTATGTCGAACATCATGCCGTAGCCGTACCACTGCGTGTACATCTCGTTCAGGTCTCCTTCGAGGTTTCGGTGGAATCCGCCGATGTCGGCCCCGTAGTAATCGATTCCCGAGAACGACATGTGCATTTGATTGGCTGCATGAGCGGCCAGGCTGCTCAATCTGGATGCGATGTCTCCTGACCACATCGCCGCTCCGAAGCGCTGTATGCCTGCCGTGCCGGACCGCGACATCATGAAGGGCCGCCGGCTCTCGTTGTTGCGGACATAGCCTTTGTATATGCTGCGCAGCCACCTGAAGTTGAAGATGTTATGGGCGTCGGCCTGGGTCCCGGCTGAATACCCGCTGCCCGGGTCGTACATCTCTGGCTCCCCGAGGTCGGTCCAGTGTCCCATGATCCCCAGGTCGATGAGGGCTTTGCGTTTCATGTCGTGCCAGTAAGCGCCGCAGGAGTCATCCGTGTAGTCGATCATCCCGCCCTTGCCCCACCAGCAGTTACCGGTCAGGTAGGCCGGTTCCGCACTGCCGGGCCTCTCCTTCACGAGACAACCGCGGCCCTTCAGTCCGGCATGTTCGGGCAGGGACCGTCCCACGTAGGCCTCCTCTATAAGCATGACGCCGATTCCCTGGTCCTCCTTCAGAGACCCGAGCTTGCCTGCCGGGTCCGGAAAATCGTCTTCGTCGAATGTCAGCGAACCCATCCTGGTGTCGTCGGAGCAGTTCCTGATCCCCCCGAACCACTGCAGGTCCAGCACGAAGCCGTCCACCGGAAAGCCCTCTTCGCGCAAGGAGGCTAACTTTCCTTCCATCTCAGCCCAGTTGTCGTAGCCGTACTCTGAGATCCACAGGCCGAACATCTTCTTCGGCGGCACCAGGGGATGTCCGGTCAGCTCCATGTAGTCCTTTCTCAGGTCCAGGAGGTCCGGCCCCGTCATCACGTAGAACCTCACCTCTCCACCGGATGTCTCCACCTTCCATTGTGACTTGCTGGTGAAGTCCCATCTCTGCCTGTACTTGTTGTCGAAGAATAGGGCGTAGTTCTCGAATGATGCGCCGTTGACCGCGTACATGACCGGGATCTGGGTGTTTCCGTTCGCCCCTCCGTTGAACCCGCTCATCACATTGCCGAAAGGTCCGCCTTCCCGAACCCTTCCGTCCCAGTCGATGTCACTGTTTCCGGGTTCCACGAACTGTTGTCCGAGGCCGTAGACGTCCAGGGCTTCGGTCCGTGTCGCGATCAGGCCCCTTACGGTGCCGGAGACCGTCAATGGCCTGATCGTTGTCAGCAGCAGGTTGCTCTTGGTCCTGTCAATAACTGTCACGTAAAGGTTGCCCGTGTCGATCTCGAGGCGGATATCCCTTGTTACGATGGTGCCGTCGTTGCGGCTGAATTCGGACGGGCCCGCATAATCGCTCCTGCATACCTCGGCGGGCAATCCGTCCTCCATGCTGCAGACCATCTCGGTCGTTCCCAACGGTTCTCCGGTGCCGGGCCCTGCTCCTTCTCCGTACTCGAGATGGATCAGATCGTCATCGAGCACCTCGACCACGAGGTACTGCCCGGCAGCCCGGTATTTCACCCTTTCGACATCGGCCAGGCCTGTCGAAGGCAGTACCAGCAGAAGAACGATCAACACCATTGCCGTCCTGTTCGTCTTCATTCAATCCTCCTCATCCCACGAGCCCCGTTCTTGATGACGGAGAAAGA
>JAADGG010000082.1 GCA_013152485.1 Nitrospirota bacterium
CTGCGGCCTCACTGACGGACGGGCTGACGGCGGCGATAGGCACGGTAACGGCCGGGACCGACAGGGTGATCTGCCTCTCCTGTCACAGGGCTCATGGTTCGCCCTATTTCAAGATGCTGCGCTGGGACTATAGGAGTACGACGCTTGCAACCGCCCTGTCAGGCTGTAATGCGTGTCACACGTCTAAAAACTGAAGCCGTTGGTTGCGCTGACGGCGTGCCTGGAGGTTTTAGAGTTGATACGAAAGAGGAAAAAAGTCTTTGTTCTGCCGATAGTCTTTTCGGTGATATTCTCTGCGGCGTTGCTGTATGCCGGGGTGTCGTTTGCGGGAATGTACCTCAACTCCACCCACGGTAACAGCTCCTATGGGGTGAAGCGCACAGCCACCGCTTTCTATCCTCGTGGACTCTGTGCCAACTGTCACGAGCAACACGCGAGTATCGGCGGGGCAGAGCCTTCTCCTACGGGTGGACCGGACGGCTACCTGCTCTTCAATCCAAACTTTACGAGCCAGACCTCGGGGCTTTGCTTCAACTGTCATACCGACACCAGCTCTTATCAGGTCGGCGGCAGTATCATAAACCGGAGCTACAGCTTCAGGGCGGGCGGCTGGACCTCGGATACGCTCAATGATATCCTCGAGGCATACTCCTATACCTCCCCCGGCACATCGCACAATCTCAGCGATATAAGCACCTTCATCTCCGGACGATGGAACTACACGGCCGACTCGAATCCCTGTGTGGCGTGTCACAATCCACATGCGGCCCAGGGAGATCCGGCCAATGCCCCAAACAGTGCCAAGAGCGCCAGTTCCAGGGGATGGCTTGTGTCCCGTCCGAGTCTCCACAGCAGGGACAACAACGCCTGGGGGCTGTGGGGTGACGACCCTGGCGAAAAGATGAGCGACTTTGTAGGGGCGCTGCTGTACCAGGCCCCCTACCGGTACGGATCCACCACGAGTTACGAGCCTGATGGCTCCACGACGCAGGACGGCTCGAACCTTACGGATTTCGTATCCTTCTGTACAGACTGCCATAATCCGTCGAATACGATCTACAGCACTACGCTCGGGAGAAACCTCATAGGCATCGACTGGGTCACCACGGGCGGAGAGAGCGGCGGAGACAAGCACGGCATAAATGGTGCGACGGTCGGCATCGCAGTGGATCCGCCCTTCTCGTCTTCCAACTACGGCCAGTACGTCCTTTCATGCACCGACTGCCACGAGCCCCATGGAGCCCCGAACAGGTATCTCATACGGAGAGAGGTCAACGGCAGTCTACTGGCCGGGACAGTCGGAAACGGGACAAAGGACTTCGGCTACCTCTGCAGGCAGTGTCACATCGATGACAACGACTACAACGGTGGATCGGTCAACTCATGGGAGTACCTGCATCACCTGAGTGCCGACTCTCCGTATGTTCAGAGCCAGTGCAGCCGGTGTCACGGAAGCGGTGGCGGAGGGTCTCCCATAAAGTGCTCCAACTGCCATTACCACGGTGCTGATGACAGCTGGGCGGGGTCAAGGGCCACCAACAGGCGTACGTTCTGAGGCGGCGTGTATGCGAGGCTTATCACTTGTCGGAACGGTACAAGGCCCGTGCTGCCAGGCAGCAGCACGCGCAGTGCTCTCAGCCTAAAAAATGCTGCTGTCCGCTGGTGACGGACAGCAGCTTTAGGGGAGGTAACGAGGCGCTCATGCAGATATTTTTATCATAATTTTAAGATTTTGTCAAGAGAAAAATGTAAGGTGAGGTGGTAACTGTAGTTTTAGGGTGACGGACGGATTTCACGCCGGATCATCTGCCGCTTGCCCCCTCTCCGGTATTCAGAACACTCCTACCGTCTTGTCTTCACCAGCCATGAGATCTATGAGCTCATCCCATCCGATCACCTTCAGGTCCCTCTCTATGTCGTCCTCTTTGAGTCCCCTGAGCTGAAGATCCTCCCGCACGGCATAAGCCGTGCCGCAGAAACCCTCGAGCCTCTCGATCTGGGCGAAGTACACGGCGTTCTGGATCAGGCAGATGTCCGCAGCCATGTCTCTTGCGAGCTTGATTCCTCTCTTGCCCTCGGGTGTGTCGGGTGCGCTCTTTATGATCACAAGCATTCGGTTCCTCCTTTTCTCGGATTGGATGGTTTCAAAAGATCATGGTCGTGTCCGACTCTTTTACGAGTTCCGCTATTTCGTGGCTGCTTGCAACAGTGACACCCTCCTCGAGCTCATCGGCGTCGAGGTGTGAGTCCTTCAGTGACAGCTTGTCTGCATACACGCCTATTCCCATCTCTATGCAGTCCCTGATCCCCTCTCCTGCATTCATGTATTCGGTGCCGGACGTGTCCTGGTTTCTGCGTGCTGCGTTCACTCCGCCGTCTACAAGTATGAGGTTCACGTCCATATCTTCTGTGACTCCTCCGAGGGCATGACGTATGGCCTCAGATGCGTCCACTGTGCCGTATGGCGGTCTTCTCAGGATTATGCTTATCCTTCCCATGCCTCTCCTCCTATGTGCCGAAGTTCAGGAATACGGGTTCCGATTTTATCACGTTGAAAAGCCCCTTCAGGGAGCTCATCTCTCCTCCCTCGATGGAGTCTTCGGCCGCAAGACCGCGGCTCTGCATGCAGCCGGTTCATATATCCACCTTGAGACCCCTGGAGACGAGGTCCTCCATAACGGAGAGGGACTGCGGCAACTGTCCCTTTACGATGGAGAATACGCCGTCGCCGGATGCAATCAGCCTTACCCTGAGTCCTTTCCTCAGCGCGGCATCGGCCAGTTTGAATATGGTGTGAGTGTTTTCAAAACTGTACGGAGTTGTTGAGAGGAACATCACTATCTCTTTTTGCATGTCGTCCTCCTGTAAGTTTGTCACCGCAGGTGACCACCTGTATCGGTGTAGTCCGTGTGGTTGAATCCGGTGCTCACCTCTTCCTTTCGCCCGGATACTTGCCTTTCTTTGTAACGGGGCAGCATGCTGGGGCTGGAAGGGTTTCAGCATAGTCTTTCCTGAGCAGTTCAAGGATGTCCGGAATCACCGGATCGATCAGAAAGTAGCAACGAAGCCTTCCATCCATGTAGTAGTCTATGATTCCGTGGTTCCTGAGCAGTGAGAGGTGCTGTGATATGTTGGGCTGGCTTATCTCCAGGAACTCCTCGAAGTCACTTACACACTTGACGCCCTTTGTGAGTTCTTCCAGTATCCTGAGCCTGGCCGGATGGGCAATGACTCTCAAGAGTTCCGCCATTTTTCCGACTGATCTCATCTATCCTCCTTTACGCGTTATGCCGCTGGGCGGGCATACATTCAAATATTATTATATTTTTATGTTCATGTCAAGTAAAAAGCTCAATCCGCCGGGCGATCAAGCCTCGAATACGCGCTTGAATATGTAGTCCACGTTTCTCAGATAGTACGACAGATCGAAGAGCGAGTCGAGTTCCTCGAGAGAGAGGTGTCTTGTGATCTCGGGGTCCTCTCCGAGCAGGGTGTGAAAATCCTTTCCTTCCTGCCAGCTCTTCATTGCATTGCGCTGCACGATGGAGTATGCCTCTTCCCGGGTCAGTCCCTTGTCGGTGAGGGCGAGCATCACACGCTGTGAGTTGTACAGGCCGAAGCTCCGCTTCATGTTTGCCTCCATCCTTTCAGGATAGACCTGGAGCCCCTCGATTATCCCCTTGAGCCTGTTCAGCATGTAGTCTACGAGTATCGAGCTGTCAGGCAGTATTATCCTTTCAACAGACGAGTGTGATATGTCCCTTTCGTGCCACAGAGGGATGTTCTCCAGTGCGGCTATTGCATTGGACCTGACAACGCGGGCAAGGCCGGAGAGGTTTTCGCTGCCGATCGGATTCCGCTTGTGCGGCATGGCTGAAGAGCCTTTCTGTCCCTTGGCAAAGGGTTCCTCGGCTTCCAGCACCTCTGTCCTCTGCAGGTGCCTTATCTCGACGGCGACCCTCTCTACCCCGGCGGCCACTATGGCCAAGGTGGAGAGATACTCGGCATGCCTGTCTCTTTGAACGACCTGTGTGGCGACCGGTTCAGGTTTCAGCCCGAGCCTGGAGAGGACCATCTCTTCAACCTCGGGCGGGATGTTCGAGAATGTCCCGACGGCTCCTGACAGTTTGCCGAAGGATACCACATCCTTTGCCCTCCTCATCCTCTCGAGGTTGCGTTTCATCTCTTCATGCCAGAGGGCGAACTTGAGACCGAAGGTCATCGGTTCTGCGTGGATGCCGTGGCTTCGGCCCATACAGGGGGTGTTCTTGTGCCTGTAGGCCTGTTCCCTGAGCACATCGAGCAGGCCCGTGATGTCGTCTATTATGATATCCGCTGCATCCCGCATCAGCAGGGCAAGTGCTGTGTCGAGTATGTCCGAGGATGTGAGCCCCTTGTGGATGTAACGGGATTCAGGGCCGACATGCTCGGAGACGGAGGTGAGGAACGCGATTACGTCGTGCTTGACAGTGGATTCTATCTCGTCTATCCTCTTCACGTCGAACCCCGCCTTTTCCTTGATGATGCGGACGGCGTCGCGAGGGATCGCTCCGATATCCGCCCATGCCTCACATGCGGCTATCTCTACATCGAGCCACTTTCTGTACTTGTTCTCGAGCGACCATATCTCCTCCATGACCTTGCGCGTGTATCGTGGTATCATCGTGCCCTCTCCTCCGAAGTCTGTAGTGATGTTTGCTGCCGGAAACCGCTACGGAGCATATATTTTACAGGTTGTCCGGGGCGTTTGACAACGTCACGGAAACAGGTGAATCTTTGCGCCGTTGTTTCCCCGCTTCCGGACAGCATAAGAACGACATTAAAACATTTTAATATCTCCGGCCAAACATGCTATAATAAAAAAGGAGACGTCCGACGTCACTACAATGTTTTTGTACAGGAGGTCATCAGTATGAAACCTGAGTCGAGAAAGGTGTTCCTGGAGACGAGGGCACGTATTATCGAGCGCGCGAGAAAGGAGAGCAGGTCGAAGTCGAAGAGCCTGAGGGATATGCTGTTCGGCTGTAAGCCTGGAAACATCAAATACTACAACATAAGGAAGATCGAGGGCAGGAAAGACCCGGACGCGGAACCGTCGGGAGAAGAGCCGGGCGGAGAGTAGTGTCCATCCTGCCGCATATCCCGATAGATTGAATCCTGCCGTCCTTTCGTCTCGAAAGTGGCGTTTACCGTTCACACAATCGGTTGCCCTGTTGTTTGTGAGAGATAGAGACTTTCCGTTAAACTGTGTAGGTCCGTGACCGACTGTTTCCGGGTTTTCACCGGATTCCTAACCATGATTAAAGTGCTTGAAAAGTCAAACGGATACATGCCCCACAAGGGGTTTGCTGATGCCTTGACCGGTGCCCCTCGGCCGGATGCAGGGCCGGCGTGAGAGCTTGGGGCCCGTTCGCGGGCTGGACGGTCAAGGACCTCGAGGCGCTCGGCGTGATAAACGCCGGCCTCCCCATGGCGTGAGATTGTGAATACGAAGGAAGTCACGGCAAAGCAGATCCTCTCCAGGTCGAAGGTCTTTGCTTATGCGCTGAACCCCTACATCGGCTGCTCATACGGCTGTACCTACTGCTATGCTCGGTTCATGAGGAGGTTTACCGGCCACGGGGATAAGTGGGGTGAGTTCGTTGACGTAAAGGTCAATGCATCCGAGCTGCTGGAGAAAGAGATAAGGCTGAAGAAGGTTGCACGTGTGTGGGTGAGCGGTGTGTGCGATCCCTACCAGCCGGTTGAAGGCCGCTGCAGGTTGACACGGAGATGCCTCGAGATCCTGACGGAGAATGGCTGGCCCGTGACGGTTCAGACCAAGTCTCCGCTGGTGCTCAGGGACCTCGACTTGCTGAAGAGGTCGGAGAGTGCCGAGGTAGGTCTCACCGTGACAACGGCGGATGACGCCGTAAGAAGCATGTTCGAACCGAGGGCCCCGTCCGTAGGTGACAGGATCAATGCCCTCGCGACTCTGCACTCGGAAGGCGTGAAGACATTCGCCATGATAGCCCCCATCCTTCCCGGTGCCGATGGACTGGCAGAGATGCTGACAGGGAAAGTCGACCACGTTCTCATTGACAGGATGAACTATCACCATGCCGACCGGATATACAGGAAGTACGGTGTGGAGTGGGCAAGGAGTGAGGGGTTCTTCATCCGGCAGGGAAGGGACTTGAGGAGAGCCTTTGAGGGAGAAGGCATACCTTGCGAGATACTGTTTTGAACGGGACCGTCTCCTGAACTCCGTAAGGGGCTCCTCCGCGAGTGTTCTTCTCCCCGGGACCGGGGTCTTTTGCCCCGCAGTGACCGTCCGTACGGGACCTCCCGAAGGTGCCGCAAGAGGAAACCATTCATCGACCTTCTGAGATCCCGTCCGTAAGACTCAGTCGTATACGGTCACAAACGTCCTGTACTTCAGCAGGCCCGGGGTGGACGTCTCGAATACCCCGTAGATCCGTCTGCCTTCCGTCCGCTGCTCCACATAGCCGGGAAGTTCTGGATTCGGAGTGCCGGATATGACGACGACCGCCGTCTCCCCGCCGGTGTGCCTCCCCTCCGGGGCATAGAATGCAGGGTTTCGGTACTCCCAGGTGAACCTCGTGGGTGAGGTCAGGATCTCTCCCTCCGGAGGACGTTCCACCCGAGAGGAATTGAGCCTGTAGTCGTAGATGATCTCCTTGTCCGTAAAGAGGTCGAGTATCGGTACCGCTATCGCCGGATTTACGTCCGAGCCTCTCTGCGGCAGCGTGAAGACCTCGACGGCGCTTATGTCGAGCCTGTTCAGGGCCTTGCCGGCCATCTTCAGGTTCATCGAACTGTGCCTCTGAAGGAACGGGAGATAGAGGCTGTATGCCAGGAGGAGCGATGTCATGACCGTGCAGAGGACGATGAACCGCCTGAGACGGATGTCCCCGATGCCGTTCAGTCCGTAAGACGCCGTAAGCGCGATCATGGGAAAGAGCGGGATTATGTAACGGAGCAGCGTTATCCTGAAGATGACGAGCAGGGCTGGCAGGTAGCATATGATCGCGTATCTCGGGTCCCTTTTCCTGACGGCGACATAGGCCGAGCATACGGCTGAGGCGGCCATGAACGGATGGCTCTGAAACAGGAAGGCTGATGCGAAGGTCTCTGTCCACTCGTCGAGGACCGTCACCTGGTAACCTGTGAGGATTCCGAACTGCCTGGAGACGACGTCGTACTTCAATGCCACTGCCACGGAGGTGAGCACCGTCGCTGCCAAGGCCACGGCCGCCGCCCTGGCGAGTACCTCCTTGGGGGCCTTCCCCCTGGAGTAGACCGCAAGTATGACGGCCAGTACAGAGAGCATGGGCCATGTGGAGTACTTTGAGAACATGGCGAGAAAGACCGTGATGGATGAAGACACGGTCCTCCAGATGCCTCCCTCGTCCATGACCCTGATGAACCCGTATACGGCGAGGGCCAGAAAGAACATGGTGGGTACGTCAACCATCATGAGCGGCACCTGTGTGAAGATGTAGGGGATGCCGAGCATGAAGAGCCCGCCGTAGAGTCCGGTCCTCTCGTTCCACAGCCTCTTCCCGATAAGGTGGGTCAATACCACGGTAAGGGAGAAGAGCAGGGTGGTGAACGCCCCTATGTAGATGACCTTCTCGCCGGCGAACCTGAAGATCAGGCCGTAGATGAAGGGGAGCAGCGGCGAATCGGTCCAGGCCCCGATCTCTCCGCCCCACTCCCTGAAGAAATACCCGATGCCGTACATCTCCAGGTGTTTTGCCTGAAGGAAGTATCTCGAGGTGTCTATGTTGAACTGGGGCTCGAGCCAGAAGACCGCTGCAGTGACGAATGAGACCGAAAAGAGAAAGGCCGCAGGGCGGCGCTCGTGATAAGTCTTCCCCGAGAGCCACCAGGCAAGCATGGTCACGGTTACGGTGCCGGGGACGAGGATGAGCAGGGTTTCGGCACTGCCGAGACCTTCAAAGAGCCACGGCCAGCGGAGCGTGAAATTGGTGTCTGCTGAGCGGATCATGTAGAGTGTCGCGGGGGTAAGCACGGCCAGGAGAGATACTGTTATGGGTCCTTTTCTGTTCATGTCGGCGCGTTGTCTGTGTTCAGGAATAATACCTTGAAAAATAAGGAATAATCAATATCCCCTGTCCTGCCATGACTTACACTCTTTATCGGACAGTATTGATTGTAGCCCTTTCATAACGCCGGATCAAGTCCGGTAAC
>JAADGG010000053.1 GCA_013152485.1 Nitrospirota bacterium
TAGAGCCGTCTGAGGTTCTCCTGCAACGCCCTCGTCAGCCTGTCATATACTGCAAAGCTCGATATCCTCATAGGTTGAGTATCACCTCCAGCAGTTCGTCAGTGATCTTTATCAGCTTTGCCCCTGCCTCAAAGGCCTTCTGAAATCTGATGAGGTTTGCGGCCTCCTCATCAAGGTTTACGCCGGAGACCGACTCTCTTCTCATCTTCAGCTCGTTCAACAGACTCTTCTCGAAGTTCGCACTGTCCTCTGCGGTGCTGCTCATGGTGCCTGTGAGTGTTACAATGGTGCGGTAATAACCGTTGAAGCTGTTGCCTATGTCGGAGACGTTGTTCTGATAGGTGTCGATCATGGCGAGGGCGTTCCTGTTGTCGCCGGGCAGTGTATAGTCGTTTGCTGAGGCCGCCACCTCTTCGGCCGAGGAGAGGTTCAGGCCGAAGTTGTCGATGGAGCGCTCGAGGGGGCTTATGAAGAACCTGTCTCCTCCCTGAGGACCTCCGGCATCATCTGCCACCACCACCTCTATGCCGTCAAACGCTATGGTGTCGCCGGATATGTATGCGGTCGGTGGAACGACGGTCGTATCCGTCGTAATGTCGACCACACTGTAGGTGGATGAGTCGCTGAACCTTATTTCGTATTCATGCAGCGTCAGTTGCGACAGGTCCGAGATGCTCTTGGAAGTTATCGAGGCGCCATCGGAGTAGTCCCTGGCGAACAACGTGAGGGGGGCGAAGAAGTCGTTGCCGGTCGTACCTTCCAGATCGTATCCCTGGCGGTGCTGCAGGTTTGTTTCCTTGACAACGGATGCAATGAGACGTCGCAGGTCCTTGAGGGGCTTGTCCTGAATCTCCTGTCTCGATGCCAGCAGTCCCGAGAGCCCACCTCTCGTTATGTAGTCGTTGAACCTCTCGTTGCCTGCCATTATGTCAATGGTGCCGTCGAAATTTGCAACTGAAGCAAGAGCAAACGACCTCTCGGTCTCAACGAGGGTCTTGTTCCCTACAACGATGGTTACGCGTCCGACATCGTCCTCAAAAGACCTGAAGCCGATCAGCTCGCTCAGCCTGTTCATCAGGTTGTCCCGCTTGTCCCTGAGGTCGCTTGCCTCATTGGTGGACCCTGCCTCCACCTTCGTTATCATACCGTTCAGGGTTGCAATATCTCGGGTGATGGAGTTTATCTTGTCGATCGTGTCGTCGATCCTGATGTCTATGTACTTTATCGTGTCCTTGAGGGACCTCTCCATATCCTTTACCGTCGATATCAGTCCCTTGGCACGCTGCAGAAGGACGGAACGTTGGGGTATGGCGTCGGGACTGTTGGCCACCTCGTGCCATGCATTTACGTATTCGTTGAAAGAATTGGAGAACTTTGGATATTGCTGCTCATTGAAGACCTCTTCGACCTGCCCGAACACATCTCCGAGTATGTTGGACCTGCCCAGGTTCTGTTCCTGTAGCAGTATCTGGCTCTGCAGGAGCTTGTCATAGTGGCGCCTCACGGCACTCACCGTGACACCGCGTCCGATGAAGCCGGCCCTCGTCCTTTCAGGAGTGGCTATGTCGAGAATCGCCTCTTTTCTGGAGAACCCGGGAGTGTTGACGTTGGCGATGTTGTTCGCCGTCACGTCGAGGGCTGCCCGACTTGCAAAGATTGCGGATTTCCCTATGTCGAAGAGTCCGAATATCGCCATCTGGTTTCTGTCTCCACCGGGGCTCTTGCACCCGCGGCCATCATGCCTCCCTCGAGACGGCGTGTGAAGGCGAAGCCTTTATGTCGAATGCCTGTAAGAAGGCCGACGAGGCCCTTAGATGAAGAGATGCCCGCTCTATGAGGAGCCGGTTCACTTCGTTCAGCTCCCCGATACCCTGCAGGAGACTTAGTAGCCGGGAACGGAGGTCGAGGAACCTTTTGTCTCCAGTGGCGGTGTGAAGGTCGGATATGCTCCGCCCGCCGTTTCCGTCACCGAAGAACTCGTCGACGAGCCGCTTCCTCTCCTCCTCGAGCAGTCTCAGCTGGAGCACGAGACTGTCCTTCTCCTTGGCCAGCCTCTCGACCTGCAAGGGGTCAAAGGAGACGATCGCCTCCTTCTCTCCTTTGAGCAGCTCATAGAGCCGCGAGTAGCTCCTTACCTGCTCGTCGAGTATCTTCAGTATCTGAACGGGATTCTTCATATCTCCTCTAACATCTTGCGGAGGACCTTTGCCGGGTCCACCCTGTAGGTGCCGCTCTCGATGGCCTGCCTTATGGCCTCGACCTTGTCGGTCCTCACCTCCGGGAGTTTCCGGATCTCCGCCTTCATCTCGCTGATTTCCTTTGCCTTGCCCGAAACCTCGACACGATCGGCTATCGTCTTGCTGCCCTGCAACGGCTGGGCTTTTCCGGTGGCATCCTTGCCCTGAGCCTTCTGAACCCTGAGATAAACCTCCTGTCCATCAGCAGGCTTTCCACCGTAGATTTTCATCAAGACCTCCTTGATACAGGTTTGCTGTGGGTTTCCACTATAACTGTATCGTCCGGAGGCGCAAAAAACTTTAATCTTCGCTCTCTTGGAGTGTTTTCACAAGCATGTCGGAGATCCCCGTGCCTCTTTCAGCGAGGCTTTTGGAGAGTTCCATGTCAAAGAGCGTCTGAAAGACGTCACCCGAGAGTCCACCCTGAAAAAGTCCCTTGCCGCTTATGCTGCGCATGCCCTTGAGAAGCTCGTAGATGAAGAGGGCCTCGAATTCCTTTGCCACCCGCTCAACGTCGGCTGCCGTGACCTCGTTCTTGTCGGATTGCCGTGTCGTGGCGTCATGTGTTCCTGCTCCCGGGGTGTAGACCGGGAGAATGGACGTATCGATCATCATATTATCTCCAGTTCCGCCCTGAGGGCTCCGGATGCCTTGAGCGCCTGAAGAATGGCTATCAGGTCGCGTGGCGTGACCCCCATGGCGTTCAGTGCCCTCACAACCTCTCCAAGCGATGCTCCCGCAACCTCTACGAGGTGGGCCTTCTCTTCCCTGGCCTGGACATCGGCTGAAGGGACGACGGTGGTCTTGCCCGGCGAGAACGAAGGCGGCTGGGAGACCTGGTATTCGGTTGTGATCTCTATCGTGAGCCCCCCGTGGGCGATCGCGACGGGGGAGATTCTGACGTTGTCTCCTATTACCACGGTACCCGTCCTTTCGTTGATCACCACCTTTGCAGGGGTGTCGACAGCGACGTCTATGTTTTCGACGAACCTCATGAGCTCGACGATCCTTCCCTTGTATGATTCGGGTACCTTCAATGCGACGGTCGATGGGTCGAGGGCCTCTGCATAGCCGTTCTTGAGCGCCCTGTTTATCTCCCTCGTGATGTTAGAGGCGACCGTGAAGTCGGGACTGTGAAGCAGTATCTTCACCTCGGTCAGCGAGTTGAGCGATAGAGGGACCTCCCTCTCTATGATGACTCCGTTTGGTATCCTTCCCACTGTCGGGTGGTTCTTCTGGACGCCGGAGCCTCCGCTGCCGGCGGCAAAGCCGCCTATCGAGATCGGTCCCTGGGCAAGGCCGTAGACCTTTCCGTCGGGCCCTTTCAGCGGAGTCATCAGGAGGGTTCCTCCCTGTATGTCCTTGGCGTCGGCGATGGCCGAGACGAGAGCGTCCACCCTGTTGCCGGCCCTCGGAAAGGGCGGCAGGGTGGCCGTGACCATGACGGTCGCCGTGTTCTTCGCCTTTATGTCCCGCGGGTTTATCACTGTGAGGCCCATCCGTGCCAGCATGTTTGCAATGCTCTGCATGGTCGCCCGGCCTTTGTCTCCCGTGCCGTTCAGGCCGACAACGAGTCCATACCCGACCAGCTGGTTGTCCCTCACACCCTCTATTGACGCTATATCCTTTATCCTTTCGGCGTTCACCCCGTGGTGCGGCAATACGAGGGCGAGGACAAAGACCATGACAGTCTGTATTACGGTTCTTTTCATCTCTCAGTCACCCCTTTCGATCCGCGGTCCTAGAACGGCCATATCCTGTCTACCAGGCTGCCGAGCCATCCCGAGACCTGCTTGCTGTCGATGACACCGTCACCCACAAGGAATATCCGGGCGTCGGCGACCTTTGTGCTGTAGATGGTGTTGTTCGTGGATATGTCGTCAGGCCTTATTATCCCGGTCAGCACGAGAACCTGCTTCTCGTAGTTGAGTGTCACCTCTTTCCTTGACTCTATGACGAGGTTTCCGTTGGGCAGTACTTTTATGACCCTTGCCGTGATGGTCCCCTTGAGGGACCCCTCTCTCGTGGTCTCTCCGGTACCCTCGAAATCGTTGGTTAACGTACTGCCCACGGTCGGTGAGAACGTATTCCCCCGTCCATACAGGTTGTTGAGATTCATGTTCAGCGGTGCACCGAAGAAGGCATCTATGCCTGCATCCAGAGTCGAGTCCTTCGTTGTCTTTGTCTCCGCCTTCTTGCTGCCGGATACGCTTTCGACTATGAGTACGGTCACCAGGTCGTTGAGCCTCCTGGCCCGCCTGTCCTCGAACAGGCTGGCCCGCTCCCGGTAGATGGAGCCCGGAGAGGCGTACCCTCCCTGGTCTCCTGATCCGGTATGCTCGGGTATGTAGCTGGGTGACGGCGGAGGGAGGGTCCTTGTGGATGCACAGCCGAGAGACAGCAGCACCGTCGCCGCCATCAAGGCTGAAAGCAATAAACAGCCGCTGCTCTTTGCGCCTGTGTAGTGACTACGGCCGAACATTGACCAACCCCCTGTCCTCAACGATGCCGGTTATCGTCTTCCGCGATGTCAGGTTCATCACGGATATCTCGCGTTCTGGATAGCCGTCCTCTCTGGCCACTCCCGGAGCAGTCACCTTCAGGGTGCCGGTTCTGTACAGAATGGTGATATGCTGTCCCTTTCTGATCAGGGGTTTTTCGCCGGCCATCGCCTCTGTCAGGGTTGCATCGGCCGGCAACGACCTCTTCAGGATCTTTCCGGTGACGCTCTTTATGTCTGTTGCTGCACCTTTCGGGATCTTCCTTACGTCCATCATTGCGGTGTAGACATCGGTGTTCCGGATGACCGATCCCCTCTTCAGCGGTCTCCTGGTCCGCACCACCTGTTCTCTCGCTGTTACGTATGCCTTTATCCTCACTTCCGTATCGTCTGCAAACCTGATGACGAAAGACGCCCTTCCGAGCGGTCCCCTCTCGGTCGTTACCTCTACAGGCCTGCTGCTTGGCAACGGCCCCTCCGCAACAACCTGCTCTACCTCGATCTCCGGCCAGGGATAACTGCTCATGAGATAGTCTTGGATGACCGCCTCAGGGGTCCATCCCGAGACCAGCGTCAATGCCATCAGAAGTGATATCACGGGTCGTCCTACCTCCTCAGGTTGTTTGCTATCTGCAGCATGTCGTCAGCAGCCTGTACAGCCTTGGAGTTGATCTCGTAGGCCCTCTGACTTACGATCATCTGAACCATCTCGTCGACGATGTTGACATTGCTGAGCTCGATGAAGCCCTGCTGTATGGTCCCCAGCCCCTCGGTTCCGGGAGTGCCTGTGGTGGGCACACCGGAAGATGCCGTCTCCTCAAAGAGGTTCTTCCCGATTGAGCTCAGACCTCCGGGATTGGAGAACCTTGCGATCTCTATCTGCCCTATCTCCGTCGGCGTGGTGCTTCCGGGCTGTGTAACGCTTATCCTTCCGTCAGAGCCTATGGTTATCTGGAGGGTGTCCGAAGGGATGGTGATCTCGGGCTCCATAGGGTAGCCATCGGAGGTCACTATCCTTCCCTCGCTGTCGAGCTTGAAGGCTCCGGCCCTTGTGTAGGCGATCTCGCCGTCCGGTTTTATGACCTGAAAGAACCCGTCACCCTCGATGACCATGTCGAGGGGATTGCCGGTTGGAGTGAAGTCCCCTTGCTCAAAGACCTTCTGAACGGCTACGGGCCTGACGCCGAGTCCCAGCTGTATGCCCGCGGGCAGCTGTACTCCCTCTGCAGAAGCCGCTCCCGGGGTCTTTATCTCTTCGTACATCAGCTCCTGGAAATCAGCCCTGCTGCGCTTGTAGCCGGTCGTGTTTACGTTTGCAAGGTTGTTGGCTATGACGTCGATGTTGAGCTTCTGTGCCTCCATGCCTGTTGCCGCTATAAAGAGTGACCTGATCATGGCTATACCCTCCCTATCTCGTTCAATGCCTTTGATGCAGCGGAATCAAACGCCTGTATCATCTTCTGGTAAGACTCGAACTCCCTCGTCGTCTTTATCATTGCGACCATCTCCTTTATTACATTTACGTTGGAGCCCTCGACGACACCCGACAGGAGTCTCGGGAAAGCCGCACGGGGTTCCGATTCGGCCGGAGCTGTATATGTTGCGTCTCCTGTCTTCACGAGCCCGTAGGGTTTTGCGAAGTCCACGATCTTGAGCCTTCCGGCTGCGGTGCCGTTTACCGATATTTCACCCCCGGGGCCGATATCCACCATTCCCGGTGGAAGCTGGACCGGGGCGTCATCGGCTCCTATCACCTTCAACCCGTCGATGTTTATCAGGTAGCCGTCCCTGTCAAGCCTGAAGTCCCCCCTTCTTGTGTAGCGGTCTCCTTCGAGCACAAAGAAGCCGTCACCCTCGATGGCGACATCGAGCGGGTTTCCCGTCTCGATGAACTGTCCCGGGGAAAAGTCGGTGACGGTCCTGCCGCTCTCGACCATTATGCGTTCAGGACCGGAGACGGTCCGGGAGAATGGCAGCAGGTAGGAACTGAAGGACGTTCGTTCCTTCTTGTAGCCGGCGGTTGATGCATTTGCTATGTTGCGTGCAGTGAGCGAGAGCTCTGCGTCTTTCAGTACCGCTCCTGATGCCGCTATGTAGATGCCCTTGTACATGACGGACTTGATTCAAGCAAGAGCCGTGCCAGAGCCTGAGTTTTCTGCCGGACGGGATGCCTGTCTCAACCCGTGGTCTCGTTACGGAGAGACAGAACCGCCTGTATTTTCAGGGAGTTGATGCTTGTCGCCGAATGCATCGACAAGCGGCGGCGGTCTCGGCGGAGCCGGAATCCGGGGAGACTGCCCGACGGAGGAATGTGACGGAGGGAAAGCAGTGCGGCAAATTTTTGTCCTGAGGAGGAACTTTTTTCCTCCTCAGGCGTTCATGTTGATTATGAATTCGACTTCCCCTCCGGGTATGTCGAGAAGGCTTGCTATCTCTTCGATCTTGAGCCCCTTGCGGGAAAGCAGTATAACTTCCTTGTAACGGTAATCCAGCGTGCTTACAGGCTCCTGCAGAACGCTTTCCGCCTGTACGAGCAGGCTCTCCATGGTGGCGATCTTTTCGTCCAGCCGCTGCTCGATCTCGGTCAATGCACGGACCCTTTTGTCCACCCGGCTCATGAGCAGGGCCGACAACTCCTCGATCTCCGAGAGTTCGAGCTGAAGCAGCCTGTCCGCTTCTCTCTCCTTGCCTCCCCTTTTCCGTTGCTTGAGAATCCCTTTGATCATTTTTTCACCTCCTGAATCCGACTGTGGCGGTTGCTAAGCCAGGATGTCTACGATTCCCTTTCTCTTCTTGTCCGTGTCCTTGGCTTTCTTCTTTTTCCTCTTCTTGGTTTCTCTCTCATCCTTGCGGGCGACGACGTCGGTGCGCTCCCTTATCACAAGCGGTTCGTTGACCTTATGTACTCCCTCTACCGGCATCGTATTCAAGCCATGAAAGACAGTTTTTCCTCTATGTATCTCTTCTTGAAGCTCTCCGTTATCTCTTCGACGTCTTCCGGGGTCAATCCGAGGGCCTCTGTCTTGACGGAATCGTCGGGACACAGCTCGGGCATCGGTCCCCTGTATCCGACACCGAGCCTGAGACAGAGACAGTCGGCGAAGCTCACGACCTTGCAGAGTCCCTCGGCTTCTCCATGGTCGTCAACTTCATGACACTTGTTGTGGTGTTCCACCATGTCGATCAGCTCGGGCGGCAGGCCCCACTCCTTGAACAGCAGGGCCCCGACATCAGAGTGTGTAAACCCGAACATGTCTTGTTCCGCCGCATAAAAAGGGGTTCGCTCGTCGTATACCCTCTCTACGACCATTGCATACCTCTGTGGTTGACTCTGGTTCATCACGGCCTTGCCTATGTCATGCAAGAGTCCTGCCACAATGCATTCCTCTGCGGGTACCTTGAAGAGTTTCTGCTTGCCGCCGACCAGTCCGGCGGCTATCGAGACGCCGATGGCGTGCTCCCAGAGCTTCTGTTCGATTAATCCGTGGACATTGTAGATCTCTTTGGTCGCCACTGCAATGGAAAGGTTTTTCACCGCCTCCATGCCGAGGACGAACAGTGCATCCGATATGGTGTCAACTTTACGACGGAGGCCGTAGTATGCAGAGTTGGCAATCATCAGTATCCGCGAGGTAAGTGCGGGGTCTGCAAATATGGCGCTCTGAAGCTCGTCCATCCTTGACGTCGGATCATTGGCAAGTCTCAAGATCTTTGCCGCAACATGGGGCATGGCCGGCAAAGAGCACTCCTTCAGTATCAGCTCCGGGCTCAGCACGGGTTACCTCCTTGAAATATTGCATTCTGAATCTTATCACTCTTATCGGACAGGCAGAGGGTAACTTTAACCGAAGCATGTGCGGAGTCAGGGGCCGTGCACGCGCGGTCCGTGGTGTTTTCTTCATGGAAAACGTAACAAAATGAGACGATTGCTTGAAAAAATCCGGGAAAATCTGTTAGAGTCTGATTCTATCCCGGCAACCCATACTTTATAAAAGAGCTGTATCGTGTACAGACAGGGAGCAGAGAATGGACAGACTTGAAAGGCTGAGGGAGACCATTGACGCCATAGATGACGAGATACTGGAACTCTTGAACAAGAGGGCGAAGGTGGTCCTCGAGGTCGCCACGGTGAAGAGGGATACGAACCAGGATTTCTATTCCCCGGAGAGGGAGAGGAAGATTCTCGAACGCCTCCAGGGCAAGAATCCCGGTCCTTTCCCGAACGACGCCCTCAGGGTGATATTCAGGGAGATCCTTTCGGCTTCCTTGTCGCTTGAAGAACCGCTCAGGGTGGCGTGTCTGGGCCCTCTCGCCACTTTTACCCATCTTGCCGCACTGAGGCACTTCGGCTCGTCGGCGGAGTTTATACCTGTCGAGAGCATAAAGGACGTGTTCGAAGTCGTTCAGGAGGGCAAGGCTGCCTACGGCGTTGTCCCCATAGAGAACTCCAATGAGGGGGTCATAAGCTATACCCTCGACATGTTCATGGATTTCGACCTGAAGATAGCTGCCGAGATAATGCTGGAGATAAATCACAACCTGCTCTCGATCTCCGGGGAGATAACGAAGATCAGGAAGGTGTACTCCCATCCCCAGGCCATAGCACAGTGCAGGCGGTGGATAGAGAGGAACCTCCCGAACGTAACCATCATCGACGCAACGAGCACTGCAAAGGCTGCAGAGCTTGCATCGAAGGACGACGAGGGCGCGGCCATTGCGAGCGAGCTGGCTGCAAAGATATACGACCTCAGATTCGTCGAAAGGCACATCGAGGACAACAAGAACAACTATACGAGATTTCTTGTCGTATCAAAGGAGTTTCCCCCGCCCACCGGAAAGGACAAGACGTCGGTGATGCTTTCGATCAAGGACAAGCCGGGGGCCCTTTACGAGGTCCTTGCACCGTTTAAAAAGGCGAAGATAAACCTGACCAAGATAGAGTCGCGTCCATCCAAGAGAAAGGCTTGGGAATATATATTCTTTATCGACATGGACGGACATGTCGACGACAAGAAGGTGAAGAAGGCACTGAGGGAGATAGAGAAGGACTGCCTGTTCCTCAAGGTCCTCGGTTCCTATCCGCGCACTGAAAGGAACGAGATAAATACTCGGTCATGATCAGGCCTCCTGAATATATACGGTCCATCAGACCATATGTGCCTGGAAAGCCGGTTGAGGAACTTCAGAGGGAGCTCGGAATCGGAGATGCAATAAAGCTTGCATCGAACGAGAACCCGCTCGGGCCTTCTCCAAGGGCGGTAGAGGCACTGTGCAGAGTCGTCGGCGGGCTTAACCGCTATCCGGACGGCAGCTGCTTTTATCTCAAGGGGGCACTGTCGGAGAAACTGGGCGTAAGCCCGGAATGCCTGATCACCGGCAACGGCTCCAACGAGATCATAGACATAGCGGTCAGGACCTTCATGAGCGCCGGGGACGAGGCGGTCATGGGAGTGCCGTCTTTTGTGGTCTATCCACTTGCCGTCCAGTCGGTCGGTGCAAGGGCCGTGCAGGTGCCGCTCAAGGAGTGGCGGCACGACCTGCATGCCATGGCGGCGGAGATTACGGCGCGGACGAGGATCGTCTTTGTCGCAAACCCGAACAATCCGACCGGTACGATCAATTATGCCGACGAGTTCGAGAGGTTCATGGAGAAGGTCCCTGACGGTGTCCTCGTCGTGGTCGACGAGGCTTACAGGGAGTACGTGCGGGACAGGGAATATCCCGACGCCATGGAGTATCTCAGGGCGGGACGGGACATCCTGATACTGAGGACCTTTTCGAAGGTCTACGGTCTTGCGGGGCTGAGGATAGGGTACGGCATCTCCCGCAAGGAGATCATAGGGGAGATGGACAAGGTGCGGGAGCCCTTCAATACCAGCAGTGTTGCCCAGGCTGCAGCCGTCGCCTCCTTGGGAGACGACGGACACGTGGAGAGATCGGTCTCCCTGAACGAAGAGGGCAAGGAGTACCTGTACAGGGAGTTCCGGCGTCTGGGCCTCGAGTTCCTTGCCACTGAGGCCAACTTCATATACGTGATGCTCGACGGTCCTGTTGCAGCAGAGCTCTATGGCCGACTGCTGAGGGAGGGCGTGATAATACGGCCCGTGGGACCCGATGCGGTCCGGATCACCATAGGCCTGCCGGAGGAGAACAGGCTTCTCGTCGAGGCACTGCGGAGGGTGTTTTCCCGATGGACCGGGCCTGTGAGACCGGCAATGTAGACGAGTATCCAGTTTTTTCCCGGAATTCAGGATTAAAGTAATGATAGAAGATAGAAAGGAGGAGCTTATGGATATCATAGTACTGAAACCTTCGGCGACGGAAGAAGATATACGGCATATCACGAAAAAGCTTGCGGGCAAAGGCCTCAAGGCCAATATATCGAGTGGTACGGAAAGGACCATCATAGGAGTGATCGGTGATACGTCAAGGGTTTCCGAGGATGAGGAGAACGCGATAAGGGCGATCGATTGTGTCGAGACGGTGATGAGGATTCTGAAACCCTACAAGCTTGCAAGCAGGGACTTCAGAAAGGAGGACACCCTTATAGACGTCGGGGGCAACATCATAGGCGGCAACAGGATCCATGTCATGGCGGGCCCTTGTGCCGTTGAGAACAAGACCATCTTCGTCAACATAGCCAAACATGTCAAGGAGGGCGGGGCGACTTTCATTCGGGGAGGAGCCTACAAGCCCAGGACCTCGCCGTATACGTTCCAGGGCCTTGGCGAGGAAGGCCTCCAGATCCTCGCCGAAGCGAGGGAAGCGACGGGGCTGCCCGTGGTCACGGAACTCATGGACCCGCGGGATATCGAGGTCGTTGCCAAGTATTCCGATATCATACAGATAGGGGCGAGGAACATGCAGAACTTCAGGCTCCTGCTGGAGGTTGGAGAGATCAAGAAGCCGGTGCTCTTGAAAAGGGGCCTTTCCGCGACGATAAAGGAGTGGCTCATGGCTGCGGAGTATATAATGTCGAGGGGAAACCTGGACGTCATCCTGTGCGAGCGGGGCATCAGGACCTTCGAGACGGCCACCAGAAACACCCTCGACCTCTCTGCCGTACCGGTATTGAAACACCTGACACACCTGCCGGTGATGGTCGACCCGAGTCATGGTGTCGGCAAGTGGGGACTCGTCATTCCCATGGCGAGGGCCGCCGTGGCTGCAGGGGCTGACGGCCTGGTGATAGAAGTGCACACCAATCCTGAAGAGGCGCTGTCCGACGGCGAACAGTCCCTCAGACCGGATGTCTTCAAGCAGCTGATGGACGAGATAAGACTGATTGCCAAGGCCATGGGCAGGGAAGTCTGAGGATATTGGAATGATCAAGTTCGGCAGGGTTGCCATCATAGGGGTCGGCCTTATCGGGGCCTCCCTGGCTCTCGCCCTCAAGAAACACGGCATTGCAGACGAGGTCAGGGGGACCGGCAGGCAGGAGGGCAGCCTCAAGAAAGCCGTACGGTTCGGGGTGATCGACTCATACAGCCTCAACCGTTCAGAAGTAGTGACCGGAGCCGACCTCGTGGTGCTTGCCACGCCCGTGGGCTGCTTCAGGGCGGTGATCGAAGAGACGAAACCCTTTCTCAAGAAAGGGGCGATTGTTACGGATGTCGGGAGCGTCAAGGGACGACTTGCGAGGGAGCTGGAGGGGCTGATGCCGGAGGGTGTCTCGTTTGTCGGCGGTCATCCGATTGCAGGGTCCGACCGTTCCGGAATCGATGCCGCCTCTGCAGACCTCTTTGCAGGTGCAAAATGCATCATAACCCCTACGGAACAGACACCGGAAGACGCCGTCAGAAGGGTTACGGAACTGTGGACCGCTCTCGGTGCAGAGGTATGCTTTCTCTCCCCTGAGGAGCATGATCTCGTGTTCGCCCTCGTCAGTCACCTTCCGCATCTCATAGCCTACGCCCTCGTCAATACGGTGGGTGACGTAAACCCCGACTATATTCACTATGCGGGAAAGGGTTTCAAGGATACCACGAGGGTGGCCCTCAGCTCACCCGAGCTCTGGAGGGACATCTGTTTCAAAAACAAGGAGAATCTCCTCAGCCTGGTCCAGAGGTTTCAGCAGAGCCTCACCAGCATGGTCGATGCCCTCGAGGGCAACGACTCGGAGGGACTCGAGGTCCTCTTTGATAAGGCGCAGAGGTTGCGGGGCAAACTTCTGTAGGATACCGCGGTCCTGCCGCAGACGACAAGTCCGGCAGGTACTGTCTTGAATGGAAGACGTCTGACAATGAAGATCGACAGCATTAAACTTTCAAGGTCTGGACCGCTCAGGGGAGAGGTGTCACCTCCTCCTGACAAGTCGATTTCGCACAGGGCTCTCATGTTTGCATCCATTGCAAAGGGCAGGAGCCACATCCGCAGCCTGCTGAGGGCTGATGACCCGCTCAGGACACTCGAGGCCGTGAGGGCGCTCGGTGCAGAGGTCAGGGATTCTGGAGAGGCCTTGGAGGTCTACGGCAGGGGGCTGTACGGCCTGAAGGAGCCCGATGATGTGATCGACTGCGGCAATTCCGGTACAACCATGAGGTTGCTTGCCGGCCTGCTCTCCGGACAGCCGTTCTTCTCCGTGCTGACAGGGGACAGCTCCCTGAGGCAGAGGCCGATGAAACGAGTCATAGAGCCGCTCGGGATGATGGGGGCGGTCCTGCATGCGAGGGCTGGAGATACGCTTGCCCCGGTTGCCGTAAAGGGTGGAGGACTCGAGGGTATCCACTACAAGAGTCCTGTTGCGTCGGCCCAGGTGAAATCAGCAGTCATACTCGCCGCCCTGTATGCCGCGGGCGAGACAGTGCTGGAAGAGCCCAGGAAGTCGAGGGACCATACGGAGCGGATGCTGCCCGCCATCGGAGCCGATGTCAGGGTTGAGGGATTGAAGGTGAAGATCTCCGGTGGACGTGAGCTCAGACCTCTTGATATAACGATTCCCGGGGACTTCTCTTCAGCCGCCTTCTTCATGGTGGCTGCAGCGATCGTCGAAGGGTCGGAGATCCTTGTAAGGAACGTGGGCATGAACCCGACACGTACGGGATTGCTCGACATAATGAAGAGGATGGGGGCTGATGTCGAGGTCGTCGATGAAAGGGATGTCTCCGGAGAGCCGGTCGGTGATGTCCTCTGCAGGTATACGGACCGGCTTGCTGCAACGGATATATCACCTGAGGAGGTTCCTGCGATGATTGACGAGTTTCCCGTCTTCTGCGTGCTTGCCTGCAGGGCGGAAGGCACGACGACCGTCAGGGGAGCCGCGGAACTCCGCGTAAAGGAGTCAGACAGGATCGCCGCCATGACCTCCGAGCTGGATAAGATGGGAGCTGATGTCGAGGAACATCCAGACGGACTGGAGATCAGAGGCCCCGTGAATCTCAGGGGTGCGACGCTCGAGGCCCATAACGACCACCGCGTGGCCATGGCGCTCTCTGTGGCTGCACTTGTCGCAGAGGGGGAGACCACGGTGCAGGGTGTATCGGCAGTTGATATATCGTTCCCCGGCTTTTACGACCGGGTCCTGGAACTCACGGCGTGATGCGCCTTGAGCCGTACCGGCTGCCGGATTGTGGGACTTATCCGTTATGTCGATGAGCAAGAACCGGATTGTAACGATAGACGGCCCTTCAGGGGCCGGCAAAAGCACGGTTGCGAGGCTGCTGGCAGAGAGGCTGGGGTTCCAGTATCTCGATACCGGAGCCCTGTACAGGGCGGTTGCGCTCTACCTGAGACGACAGGGAGCCGGAGAGGATGTGAGTGACGAGACCCTTGAAAGGCTTCTGAAGGGGCTGAACATCGGGTTTTCCGACGGCAGGGTGTATATCGATGGGGAGGACGTGTCAGAGGCCGTGAGGACCCCGGAGATAGGGCACTACTCGTCGGTCTTTTCCGCAAGGAGGCCGGTACGGGAATTCCTCCTCTCGATACAGCGGGCCTATCCGGAGAGATACGACACGGTCGTCGAGGGCAGGGACATGGGGACAGTGGTGTTTCCGGATGCGTGGAGAAAGTTCTTCATCGACGCCTCGCCTCAGGAGAGGGCGAGGAGGCGGTATCTTCAGCTGTTGCAGAAGGGGGTTGCCGTCACCATGGAAGAGGCCATGCGGGATGTTCAGCAGAGGGACGAGAGGGATTCGCAGCGGGATATCGCGCCTCTAAGGCGTTCCCCGGATGCAGTTTACATCGATACCACCTCCCTGGGGATTGAAGAGACCATCGATAAGATGTTAGAGTTCTTACATGGGGAGTAGCCCGTGGTACCCGTAATCCGATCATGTACTGGATATTAAGAGCTGTACTCAAGATAGTATATAAACTGTTGTTCTGTTGTGAGGTCAGGGGGGCAGAGAACATTCCTGCAGAGGGGGGGGTTATAATCGCTGCAAATCATATGAGCCACCTCGACCCTCCGCTTATAGGAGTATGCATAAAGAGGAGGGCGGTCTTCATGGCGAAGAGCAGCCTCTTCCACGTGCCCGTGATCGGATGGTTTGTGAGGCGTTTTTCGATTCCCGTTGACAGGGGAACGGCGAGGCCCTCTACCATAAAAGAGGCAGTGAGACGCCTGAAGGAGGGAGGGCTCGTCGTGATGTTCCCCGAGGGCACGCGAAGCAGGGAGGGAGACGTCGGGGGAGGCAAGAGAGGGGTTGCAATGGTTGCAGCCATGGCCCGTGCCAAGGTCGTTCCGGCGCTGATCGAGGGCACTGAGAAGGCCTTGCCGGCAGGGGCTGCGTTCCTGAGACCGACCAAGATCAGGGTGACTTTCGGAAGACCCCTGGAGTATGAGCGCTTGGAGACGAGCAAGGGTTTTCAGCAGCGTGTAACCGACGAGATAATGGAGAGGATCAGGGAGCTGAAGAACGGGGCAGTGGGCAGATCGAGTTCTTGACAGGGGATCCATGACATGGAGATATATATTGCAAAGGGAGCGGGGTTCTGTTTCGGCGTCAAAAGGGCCGTCAATATAGCGTTCAAGACAGCCGAGGAATCCGTGAAGCGGGTTGCCACCCTGGGGCCCATAATCCACAACCCCCAGGTCGTGGAGAAGCTCCGCAAGGCTGGAGTGAAGCCGCTGGACAGGATTTCAGAGGATGTGGACATACTGATAGTGCGAACACACGGTATCACGGCTGAGCTTTACGAGAGCCTCCGCGAGGCGAAGTTCCAGCTTATCGATGCCACCTGCCCGTTTGTAAAAAAGGCTCAGCAATATGCTAAACTTCTCAGGGAAGAAGGCTATCAGGTGCTTATTCTCGGCGACAAGGACCATCCTGAGGTGAAAGGGATCCTGAGCTATGCCGGAGAGAATGCCGTCGTTGTCCGGGACGCCGATGATATGCCGATGCTCGACTCGCGCGTGGGCATTGTCGTTCAGACCACACAGCCGGTCGAAGCCTTGAAGAGGCTGCTTGACAAGGTTGTACAGACAGTAAAGGAAGTAAAAGTATATAATACCATATGCAACTCGACGGCCCTCAGGTTGAAAGAGACCGAGGAGATGACGAGAAAGGTCGACATCATGCTCGTTGTAGGCGGGAAAAACAGTGCGAACACAAAACAGCTTGTCACGTTGTGCAACGAGAGCAAGGTCAGGACATACCATGTTGAGACCGCCGATGACCTCAGTGCAGAGTGGTTCGATGGAGTGGAGAAGGTCGGGATCACCGCCGGAGCCTCCACTCCTGACTGGATAATAAGTGACATAGTGAGAAAAATAGAGGCCATTGGAGCGCTGGCGTGTACGTCCAAGGGTCGGGAATCTTAGGATATAGAGGAGGTTATTTTGCTGATGGAGACTCATAACAAGGAACTTGACGAACTTTACTCCGGAACAATTCCTGATATCGTTGAAGGGTCGATTCTCAAGGGGAAGGTCATCTCCATAAAGCCCGACAGCGTGGTTGTCGATATCGGATACAAGTCCGAGGGGTTTATATCCATAGAGGAGTTTGCGGAAAGGGAGAGGGGAGGACTTAGCGAAGGCTCCGAGATCGAGGTCTATGTGTCGAAGATCGACTCCGACGGTCTCGTGATCCTGTCTCCTGAGAAGGCGAGGAGGATAAGGACCCTGCAGCGTCTCGAAGAGGCCCAGAAAGACGGCAGCCCCGTGGAAGGGGTTGTGGTGGAGAGGATCAAGGGAGGCTACAATGTGGATATCGACGGGATAAGGGCATTCATGCCCGGGTCCCAGGCGGACCTTAAACCCCTGAAAGATCCGGACAGCCTCATCGGTCAGGCGGTCCAGGTGAGGGTCCTCAAGTTCAACAGCAAGTTGACGAACGTGATCGTCTCGAGGAGGGTTCTGCTGGAAGAGGAGAGGGCGAAACTCAGGGAGAAGACCCTCGCCAACCTAAAGCCCGACAGTATAATGCCCGGGGTCGTCAAGAACATTACGGACTATGGCGTATTTGTGGACCTTGGCGGGATCGACGGACTCCTTCACATATCAGACATATCCTGGGGCAGGATAAGGCATCCGTCTGACGTCTTCAGCATCGGCCAGGAGATCGAGGTGGTTGTGCTGAGCTTTGCCCCTGATACGGAGAAGGTCACGCTCGGATACAAGCAGAAGAGGCCGGATCCGTGGCTCAATATAGAAGAAAAGTATCCAGTGGGCAAAGTGGTCAGTGGCAAGGTGGTGAGCCTTACCGATTACGGGGCCTTTGTGGAGATTGAGGACGGTGTGGAGGGACTGGTGCACGTGTCGGAACTCGACTGGTCTCCAAGGCCCAAACATCCGTCTAACTATATGGAGATAGGCGACTTTGTTGATGCACAGATACTGAAGGTCGACCCGAAGGAGCGGAGGGTCTCTCTCGGGATCAAGCAGCTCAAGCCCAAGCCATGGGAACTCGTTGCCGAGAGGTACGAGGTGGGACAGCGCATAAGCGGCCGGGTGAGGAGCCTGACGGATTTCGGAGCCTTCATCGGCCTGCCCGAAGGAGTGGATGCGCTCCTTCACATATCCGACATGTCCTGGACGAAGCATATCAGGCATCCGTCCGAGGTGTTGCGCAAGGGACAGGTTATCGAGGCCGTCATTCTGAGCCTCGAGCCGGAGAAGGAGCGGATGGCGCTCGGCCTCAAACAGCTCATGCCGGATCCGTGGCAGGATAAGATTCCGGCAGAGTTCCATCTTGGTGAGGAGGTCAAATGCAAGGTGCTCCGGCATACCGAGTTCGGGATCTTCGTGGAGCTCGAAGGTGAGGTGGAGGGCCTTGTCTATTCATCCGAGATAGACACCGGAGGGAAGAAACCCGAGGAGGTCTACAAGGAAGGGGATGAGATAGTGGTGCGGATAATAAAGGTGGATGTGGAAGGCAGGAAGATCGGCCTCAGCCTCAAGACGCTGAAACACGAGACGGACGTGTAGGGGATCGCCGATGATCGTTCGGTCTGACACCTTTACGGTGGAGCGATGAAGAAACTCTGTGTCGTACTGGCGATACTGCTTCTGGCCACCATACTTCTGAGCCTGGTCGTGACCATCGTCGGCAGAAACGTGCCGATCGGGGAGAAGGTGGCACTTGTCAGGATCGAGGGCCCTATCGTGTCTTCACGGAGTGCGATCGAGGAACTCCGGCAATACAGGGATGACTCGAGCGTGAAGGCCATCGTCCTGAGGGTCGACAGCCCGGGAGGTGCGGTTGCACCGTCGCAGGAGATTTACGAGGAAGTCGGCAAGCTGAAAGAGACAAAGCCCGTGGTCGTCTCGATGGGCTCCGTGGCTGCCTCAGGCGGATACTATATATCCGCCCCTGCAACGAAGATCTATGCAAATCCGGGGACCGTCACGGGATCGATCGGTGTTATCATGGAGATACCGAACCTCAAGGGGCTCATGGACAAGGTCGGAATCAGGACCGAGGTGATAAAGAGCGGCAAACACAAAGACCTCGCCTCTGTCTTCAGGGGGATAGGCAAGGAGGAGAGGGCCATACTTCAAGGAGTGTTGGACGATGTCCATGACCAGTTTATCAGGGCCGTCTCCGAAGGCAGGGGCATTCCCTATGAGCGCGTGAAGGAGATAGCCGACGGCCGTATCTTTACAGGCAGGCAGGCAAAGGCGGTGGGACTTGTCGATGCCCTCGGCAATATCCAGGATGCCATCATGGAGGCTGCCAGCCTCGGCGGTATCGAGGGGGAACCGAACGTGGTTTCGAAAAAAGAGAAGACCTCGATATTCGACCTGCTGGACAGCCGTATCCCGAAGGAACTCAAGAGCGCATTTGGTTCCGTGAACCTGAAGTATATAATGTACTACTGAGCCGGCGCATACGGAAGAACCACGGGCAGGAGGATCAGTCTGCATGACACGCTCCGGGCGCTGTTTCGTTATCCAATGCTTGGCAAGGAGGGGTTATGACAAGGTCTGAACTTATTGAAAAGGTTTCCGAGAGACTGGAAGGGTTTACGCTCAAGCAGGCGGAGATAATCGTCGAGACCTTTTTCGAGACCCTGAGCGAGGCGCTGAGCCGGGGTGAAAAGGTGGAGCTGAGGGGGTTCGGCAACTTCAGGATAAAGACCCGCAATCCGAGGAAGGCCAGAAATCCCAAGACGGGTCAGACCGTTGAAGTCCCGGGCAAGAAGGTTGTGTATTTCAGGACCGGCAAGGAGCTGAAGGACCTCATGAACTCGAGCAAGGACTGAACCTGCCGCCGGTCATCCTCCGTTCTCGAACCGTTCCATCATGTAGAACATCACTGCTGCAACTGCATACAGTACAGCCAGGACCACCCAGTGGTTCACCCCCAGTAATCCCTGCCAGGTCGATCTTCCCAGTGAGGAATAGACGTAGAACCCCTCCAGGTATGGATAGAGGACGGCAAACATCAGGGAACCGACAGCGATGCCTGCCATCGTGACGAGTGCGTCGAGCCGCCCGGTTGCAAGACCCGTTATCGCGGTTCCGGGACAGTAACCGCTCAGCACAAATCCTGCCCCGAAGATCGCGCCTCCTACGATCTGAGGCCAGAAGTAAGTCGGTACGATCCATATCTTGTTCATGTCTATCAGCTTGAGGTCCGACAGCAGGTACAGGCCTGAGGCGGCGACGATTATGGCGGTAAGCATGACTTTCGGTACAGTGAAGTCGGAGAGATAAAAGACCCCGGTCAGCTTGTGCGGATCGCCGAGACCTCCCCTCTCCAGAAAGAACCCGAAAAAGACGCCGAGGAGCACGGCCAGCATGAGGCCGGTGTTCACGCCGAACATCCCATATCCGTATAATGGGGCTGTCATGACCATAACCTCCTGAAGAGGGCTGCAACGATGAACCCGCCCGCAAACATGGCTATGACGAATATCCAGCCGGATACCGCAAGCTGAGCACCTCCTGAGAGGGCCACACCGCTCGTGCACCCCCGTGAAAGCCTGCTTGCGAAGCCGATCAGTATTCCTCCTGCAGTTGCGGTCATAAGCCGCCTTCCGGGGCTCATGCCGGCAGGCTTGTCGAATCTCGGCCTGAAGTTTCCGCTTAGCAGCGCTCCTGCCAGGGCGCCGGTCAGGACCCCCATGGTCTCAAAGAGCACCCAGTCCTTCAGGGGTGACTCGGGCTTCAGGTATCCCGAGAAATACTCGAGACTGCCTGCATATCCGGGGCTCACCCCCTTCAGGCCGACGGCTGCAACCAGTGCATAGGCACGTGAGGCTGCGAGTCCCCAGCCCATGATGTAGAAGGTTGCAAGAAGTGTCAGTCCTATGCCGGCCCCGGCGACATACGGTGACCAGAAGTTGCTTTTTTGCATCTCGTCCCCCCTTCTGCAGCAGTTTTTGCATGAGGATTGCGCGGGCGACCCGGGTTGTGCGAGTCTTGTTGAGATTATATCACATTCGGGGAAGAACTGTAAGGGAATGCGTCGGATCGCAACGGAACATGTCGGAGAGGACCCAGGGACTGAGCTGCTCTGGTGCGGGCTGAACATGCTTCCCTTTCAATGGCGGTCCTGTCGAGGACGCGGTTTTCGTTACATGCTTGAAGATGATTCGGAGATAGCGAAAAAGAATCATAATTTTTGCCGGAGTGTGCTAAAATACTCTTCAGGACCGAAAGAGGGGGATGTCCGCATGCATGGACGCATGCTTTTGTGTTTGGCCAACCGTCGTGTCGAGCAACAGCACACATCAGTTGGCAGGTCTGTACAGAAGCACTCGACAATGAGCAGAAAGAATCTTCGCAGACATCACAGATATCCGATACTGGCAACCGCACTCGTGAGGCCTGAAGGGGGCAAAGACGTGCAACCCATCGAAACGATGGTTGCAAGTATCTCGCAGTCGGGGCTCGGTGTGTATTCTTACGAGCCGCTGAAGACTGGCACCCGTGTAACGGTCGAGATCAACTTCATATCCGTGAAGGGCATCAGGGAGAAAGACACTGCAGAGGGAAGGATCGTATGGCTGTCCGGCATGGGAAGGCTTTACTTCGTGGGTATTGCGTTTGACGAGGACCTGAACCCCTCGAAGCAGCCTCGCCTCTATGAACACTTCTTCAAGGTCGTCAGCTGGGACTGACCATGGTTTCCCCGGGGGCTCACCGGTCCGGCAGTTTTGCCTTGACGGTTGGGAACTGTTCTATGTCGGTATGGGGCAGAAACAAGGCTGACATGAATTCGTCCATGAACCCGCCCTTTACGGAGAGCTCTATGTAGGTCATCCTGGAGGCCACATCCTCGGCTTCCTCGCGCATCTGCCTCGACAGGAGGCAGAGATATGCCCCCGCGACCGACGTGTTGCCCATGAAGTGAAACCGGTCTTCGGGGATGTCAGGCAGCATGCCTATCAGTATGGCCCTTTCAACGTTCAGATAATTGCCGAACCCGCCTGCGATGTAGACTTTTTCGATCATGTCGAAGGTGAACCCCACTTCTTTGAGCAGGAGCGAGACCCCTGCATAGACTGCGGCCTTCGCCCTCATGATATTCTCTACGTCCACCTGAGTAAGGACGATGTCCCCCTTTGCGTCGTGATGGATGACGAACTCCAGGCCGTCCTCTCCCTCCCTGATTCTCGGCCCTCCGGTTTCCCTGACGAACTTGCCCCGCTGGTCCAGTATTCCCCTCAGGAACATCTCCGAGACGGCGTCTATCATGCCGGAGCCGCATATGCCCAGCGGCCTTGACTCACCTATCACTTCTATAGAGGTCTCCAGCGTTTCAGGATCGATCCTTATGGACTCGATGGCCCCCTCGGTAGCCCTCATGCCGTGCTTTATCCCGCTTCCCTCAAAGCACGGTCCCGCCGAGCAGGCGACCGTCATCATCCATTCGTCGTTGCCGATCACTATCTCTCCATTGGTTCCTATATCCATGAAGAGCGAGATTTCCGGACTTCTGTGCATCTTCGTGGCTATAACGCCGGAGACGATGTCTCCGCCCACATAACTCGCCACACACGGCACGGTGTACACCGGCGTGTTTCCGCCGATCCTGATTCCCGTCTCGGATGCCTTCCAGACCGGGAAGGAGTTTGCAGCGGGTATGTAGGGTTCTTCCCTGATGTACGATGGGTTGAACCCCCAAAAGAGCTGAATCATGGTTGTGTTGCCGGATATCACGACGGACTCGATCTGTCCGGCCTCCAGGCCGTGTCTCTTCAGGATCGGGGTGATGAGATCGTTTATGTCCGTCGTGACCGCCTTCCTCAGGTCGTCCAGGCCTCCGCCTTCAGTGGCATGTACTATCCTGGTGATGACATCGTCGCCATAGCGCATCTGGGAGTTGTAGGTGGAGGCGACATCCACCACGTGTCCGTCCGTCATGTCCACGAGATACAGGACGACGGTTGTCGTCCCTATGTCGACGGCGATTCCGTATCGCGTGCCGGCCGGTTCTGCAGGCTCGAGGAAAAGTGCCTCTGATGAGTCTTCCTGGTACCCGAGGTTCACGTTCCAGTCGAAGCGCCTCAAGTCGTCGACCATCCTCGATACGAACTCCTTTGAATACCTGAGATCCAAACCGGTTGCATCCAGCTCGCGTTTCAGTCTCTCGAGATCGCTGATGTTGTCGTCGATCGTTGGCGGCGGCAGTCTGAGAGTGGTTCTCGTCACGAGGGGCGATATCTCCGCGTTGTAAGACCGCAGGAGCTCAACGAGGTCTTTTGACCTCGATATGGCGATCTTGTCTCCTACGGACAGTCTCGATTCTACCGGGATGTCAACGACGAGGTCTCCGCTTGCATAGCTCTGACAGGCGAGTACGATGCCGCCGTCGCGCTCCTCTCGGGAGAGTTTTCCATAGGAGCGGCAACTGTAATCCCCATCGATTATCCTTATCCTGCATTTGCCGCACGTGCCTTTGCCTCCGCACGATGCGGTTATATAGACCTCCTGGCGCTTGAAGGCCTCGTAGAGCGATTCGCCTTCAACGACGGTGATCTCCTTTCCATCAGTAAATGTGACTTTCATTGTCGACCCCCGAAGAGAAAAAGTCCCCTATTTTATTGTGAACAGCGGACAAAAATCAATTTTGCACGCGCCCTGTTTCGAGCCTCAAAGGAGACATACGCGATCTTTCAACCTTGTCTTTTCGTTTTCCGGAAGTTTATCCTAGACATGTAGGCCTCTTGTCATGGACGTCGGGAGATTCATAGAGCAGGTAAAGCTGAACTGCAATATCTCGGATGCAACGTTTTGGGGATACTACTCCATGTGCGGCATGCTCATGAGGTTGAGGGAGCTCTACCGGAGCGAGCACTCCCTGATGCCGTGGGACCCCTTGCCGAAAGAAGACATCTCGGTGTGGATAGCATCGAGGGAAGCCCTCTGGGAGGAACTGGAGGATGAGGATCTTCGCCCCCTCGAGATCGGAGACAGGCGGTACGGCCCGTTCGATGTGGAAAGGATCAATGCGGTCCTCAACACGCGGGGGCTCGTCTACGGGGGAGGATACGGGAGGTTCAACAAGCCGACATTCTTCCTCTCCACGATCGAGCGAGAACGAGAGGTCCACGGCTGCCGCGTCTACTATGCCGGCAGGGAACTATGCCGCGACCTGTCCACTTCAGCGGCTATGCTTCAGGGCAGGTCCATATTCATAAGGCTTGAGCCTCTGAGGTCGCTCCTGTGGGACAAGTATCTCGAACTGCAGGGCAGGCGATTCGGTGGAGCCCTCAGGGAGGCGTTCGCAACCTATGGTATAGACGGAACCCGACCTCCCGAAGAGGTTCACGGAAAGATAGAGACCCTCGGGGCCGAGGTGTCAGAGATACTCCTGCTTCATGAACTCGGTGAGGCGTTCGAGCATGAACGGTCAGGGGAATGGCTCGACATGCTGGTCAATACCAGCGACAGGTGGAGCGAGTTCTACATCAGGGGCGTCAAGGACCTGCTGGCAGACACATCCGATATGGGACCGCTGAAGTCCATAGTGGCAAGGCGGCACAGGGCGCAGCTCTGTTTTTATGTGGTCCTTCTCGACGGCATAAGAAAGGAGCTGTTCCCGGAGATGATGAATGCCTTCCAGGTGTTTGCAGAAGACGGCGACTGGTCCGTCATCGAGGAAGCCAGGGTTGCGGGATACAGGAGGGCGGTCGAACTCATGGAGGCGCTTCTGACGGCTTGGAGGGCGGAAGGAGATGTCGGGGATGTCAGGACGCTGATAAGGGCTTTCATGGGGGCCGGCTGCGAGGGGAAGCGGAACCGATGAGCACCCCTTGATACGGCGCCGCAGTCCTGTCATTACACCCTGATGACTGCGGACGGAGAGAACTGGATCTTTATCGTGGAGAGAGGATGGCGATGCGTATAATCAGAGATGGAGATGAACTTGAAGGTTTTCTGGCGCTCCTGAGGGGACGTGCCGGAGGTGTCAGCGAAGGGATCGTTCGCGCGGTCACCGAGATAGTCTCTGATGTGAAGAGACGGGGCGACCGTGCGCTCAAGGAGTATACAGAGAAGTATGACGGGCTGAGGCTCGAGAGCCTGAGGATGACGCCCAGGGAGATGGCGGCGGTTGCGAGGCAGGCCTCCCCAGAAGGAGTTGATGCCTTGAGGGTGGCTGCAGAGAGGATCAAGGCCTTTCACCTGAGGCAGAAAGAGGAGTCGTGGTCGTACAGGGAGGGGGGGGCGCTGCTGGGACAGCTGATCCGGCCGGTCCATCGTGTCGGCGTATACGTTCCCGGAGGCAAGGCGTCCTATCCCTCGACCGTCCTCATGAACGTGATACCCGCCCAGGTGGCAGGTGTCAGGGAGATAGCCCTCTGTGTGCCCGCCCCGCAGGGGGAGGTCAACCCGTATGTCATGGCTGCCGTCGGTCTCCTCGGGGTCAAGGAGGTCTACAGGGTCGGCGGTGCACAGGCTGTGGCCGCCATGGCCTACGGTACGGAGACGATAAGGAGGGTTGACAAGATCGTAGGACCTGGAAACATCTACGTCGCCACCGCCAAGCGGATGGTCTTCGGAGAGGTGGACATCGACATGATCGCCGGTCCGAGCGAGGTCCTCATAATAGCCGACAGGACGGCCCCTCCGGAGTTCGTGGCATCCGACCTCCTCAGCCAGGCTGAACACGACGAGCTCGCCTCTTCAGTGCTTGTAACATCGTCAAAGAGGCTGGCCCTCAGGGTGAGGGATGAGATCGAGAGGCAGATGGCTACCCTCAGCCGTAAAGACATCGCACTCGCCTCCCTGAAGAACTTTGGAGCGATAATCGTAACGGGTACGCTCAGAAAGGCGGTTCAGGTCTCCAACCTCATAGCTCCCGAGCATCTCGAGATCATGACGGAAAGACCGGAGAAGTTACTGCCTCACGTCCGGAATGCAGGGGCGGTTTTCCTTGGAAAGTGGACCCCTGAATCCTTGGGGGACTATGCAGCAGGTCCCAACCATACACTCCCCACGGGTGGAACGGCGCGGTTCTTCTCCCCGCTTGGAGTGTACGACTTCATAAAGAGATCCAGCCTGTTGAGTTTCAGCAGGAGGTCGTTCCAGGAGCTCTCTTCGGTTGTAGAGACACTTTCCGGACTGGAGGGGCTTGAGGCGCACGGCAATGCCGTCAGGGTCAGGAGATCCAAGAGGGGATAGCCGCTTTCTTCATCCCTTGATCCAGACCACCGCCTCTTCGGGCCTTACCCTTCGTGGTGCAGGGGGGACCTTTTCAGGCCATCCAACGGGCACGATGACCACAGGCCTCAAGTGATCGGGAAGTCCCAGGGCCTCTGCCGCCTGATCTTCACGGAAGGCCCCGACCCATACGGTGCCGAGGCCCATCTCATGGGCGACGAGCATCATGCACATGATGCTGCAGGCAACGTCCTGTACGCTGTAGAGTTCCACGCCCCTCAGGCCGTACCTGCTTACTATCCTCTGGTCTGCGCAGCCGACGACTATCAGGGGGGCCTGCATTATGAAGGTCTGGTTCAGGGCTGCCTTGCAGAGGGCGTCCTTTGTTTCCGGGTCTGAGACGAAATAGAATCTTCTCGACTGGAGGTTCCCGGCACTCGGTGCCCATATCAGGGCCTCGATGAGCCTCTCCGTCTCCTTCCCGGAGATGCTCTGGTCCTTGAAACTCCTTATGCTCCTTCTTCCCTTCACTGCGTCGATGACGTCCACCGATATCACCTCCTTGCCCGGTGTTCCCGGGGTTTTCTGATATTATAGTATCATATGACGGTGAAGAAACAGACCGGCAAGGAGGGAGAATCTCTGGCCCTCGGGTATCTCAAGAAAAAGGGCTACAGGATAATTGCGACCAATTACCGGACACCCATGGGAGAGATCGACATAGTGGCCAAGGACGGCGACACGATAGTCTTTGTCGAGGTAAAGACCCGCAGGAGCCTCTCCCACGGTCATCCCCTCGAGGCCGTCACGATGCGCAAGCAGCAGAGGCTCAGGAGGCTTGCCCTTTACTATCTCAAGGCAAACAGGATGAGCGATGTGCATGGCAGGTTTGATGTGATAGGGGTATACATGAGAGACGGCGCCTGCCGGATTCAGCACGTTGTTGACGCCTTCGGGGCGTGATGCCGTGTTCTGGGGCCGTTTGCCCCCCGACGTGTAGAAAAAGCTTGACGAATGAAATCCGTCTTTCGTATAATCTGCAAAATAATACATCATGAAGAAATATCTTTATCAGGAGGAAGGAAATGCTTAAGTCAATGCTGCTCAGGTTAGCTGTTGTTGGAATCGTAACCCTTTTTGTTCCAGCGGTACTCTACGCTGCAGGCAAGCACGAGGGCCTGAACTGTACCGGCTGTCACGGTATTCACACCGCACAGGGAGACATTATCTTTGCAGTCGCCCCGAACAAGAAAGTCAAGAACCCGAGAACGAATAAGCCATACACCGGGATTACGTCGCTGTGTCTCGGATGCCATGAAACCATCGAAAACGGCGGTATGGGGATAATCCCTGTCTCACCGTCCAACAGTCATCCGTTTGGAGTGAAACCCGATCCCAAGGTCGCCAATGTTCCGAAGGCCTTCTTGAGGGACGGGCAACTCGAGTGCGTGGGCTGCCACGATCCTCATCCTTCCAACCCGAACTACAAGTACCTCAGGGTGGATACCAAGGGTGGAGCCGACATGCAGAAGTTCTGCGCCGTCTGCCATTCATCCAAGGGAGACGTCGACATCACAAAGGTGGAAGTCTTCAGCAGTATGGACGAGAGAAAGGCCTCCAGGAAGAGCAAACTGGTAGAGAAGCCTGCTGCCAAGACCAAGAAGAGAAAGTAACGAACGTTAATCTGTTTCAACCGGTGAGACGTGCATGCGGGAGTCGTCCCTGCTGTGCGTCTCGTCCTGTGTATAATGAGAGGAGAGGCCCCCCGCCCGTCGGGGGGCCTTATAAACAGTTCGAGTCTATACAGGAGTTGCCTGTAGGCTTATGTTCAGGAGTTTATGAGATATAGGTATGCGATAAGTCTTTTGGCCGTCTTGCTGTTTGCCGTCTTTATAGTTCCTCCAGCTTCCGCAGCAGAGAAGAAGTTTCCAGACTGTAAGAAATGCCATAAGTATAAGGTCGACAAGGAGGTTGTACACCCTGCCGTCGAGCTTGGATGCGTGGCATGTCATGTCGATGCCCACCGCAGGGAGGCGAAGTTTCCGAAGTTTCTCTTTGCCGAAGGAGTCGATGTCTGCTGGGGGTGCCACGGCAAGTCCATGTTCACTAAGAAGGTGGTCCATCCTCCGGTTGCAAGGGGAGAGTGCCTGTTGTGTCACAATCCTCATTCCACGAACAACCGGAAGATCCTGAGGGCTCCTGTGCCTGACCTGTGCTTCAACTGCCACGACAGGACAAAGTTCAAGAACAAGTCAACCCATCCTCCCGTTGCCGCAGGAATGTGCACGACATGCCACAATCCACACAGCAGCGACAACAGGAGGCTCCTTGAATCGAAGCCTCCGGACCTCTGCTTCATGTGTCATGTCAAGGACCAGTTCATATCGGATGCCAAGAAGAAGCACCATGCTCCGGTCTTTAAAGGCCTGTGCGTGAACTGTCACAACCCGCATTCCTCTCCATCGGACAGGCTGTTGCGGGCTGATGTGCCCGACCTCTGCTTCAGATGCCATTTGAGGGAGGAGTTCAAGGGCAAGTACAATCACTATCCTGTTGCTGCAGGAATGTGCCTGTTCTGTCACCAGCCGCACCAGGGCGATGTCAAGAAACTCCTCGTTGCCAAGCCGCCGGACCTGTGCTTCAACTGTCACGACAGTTCGGACTTCACGAGGAAGAACCAGCATCCTCCGGTGTCCGCCGGCATGTGTACGCTGTGTCACAACATACACGGCTCTCCGGATGTTGCACTGCTGGACCGCCCTATAACCGACCTCTGCCTGCAGTGTCATCCGAGGATCGGCAAGGGGCCGCATGCAGCGGGCACTTTCACACAGGCAGGGCATCCGGTCCGTGGCAGAAAAGACCCGAAGGCGAAGTATGGGGAACTGACGTGTGCGAGCTGTCATAATCAGCACAGCTCCGACTACATAAAGCTCTTCAGATATCCAGCCAACAAGACGTTTGAGCTCTGTCCCAACTGTCACGGGTTCAAAGAGGGTTACAAGAGGAATACGGAGAAGCAACAATAGGCAGGATGTTTGTTCACTGTTGATGCCTTCCTGGCATTGTTTTTGCAAACATTTTGGAGTGTGTGCCTGGCAGGAACGGCGGGCATGTCCTGAATGCGTACTATGAAAAAGCTGATAGTTATCTCGACAGTCGTTATATTGATGTATGCGCTGACGGCCTTCTGGAGTCCGAAAGGCAGCGAGGCCGTTGTTTCAGGAGACTGCGAGGTCTGTCACAGCCTCTATCCCGGAATGATGGAGGCGGCAGGTGCCGGCAAGCCGTTGAGGTACGTGCTGCAGAACTCCATGTGTGTAAGCTGTCACTCAAATGCTGACAGAAATACCATAAAGATGCTCGGTGGTGCCAGGGTCCCCGTGGTCTACAGCAGGGTGGAACCCGAGCACCCGCTGTCCGGGGGTAACTTCTACTACGTAAAAGTGCTCGGAGACAGGCACGGCCACAATGTGGACGGTATTGCCTCTGCAGATGAAAAGAACCTGTTTCTGCCCCCCGGGTACGACAGGTTCTCGGATCCCTCGACCATAGGATTCGACCCTGAGAAGCCGCTCTCCTGTGCCGGCTCGAACGGCTGTCACGGTGACAGGAACATCGAGAACCCCTTTGCCGCGATCCTCGGGACCCATCACTCGACCGATTCTCCCGTAGACGGCACCACCATCGCAAAGAGTTACCGTTTTCTGAAGAGGACGGCAAAGGTAAAGGGGGTCGTCGGACTCGAAGACAAGGACTGGGGCTACAATGCTACCCCAAAGAAGCACAACGAGTACACATCTTCCATCAACAACTTCTGTGCCGACTGTCACAGCGGTCTGTACCGCAGGGACGAGATAGGCAGGGAGAGCCCTTGGTTCAGACATCCCACGGGGATCGTCCTCCCCGGGAGGGGCGAGTACAAGAGCTACAACCCCGGCATGCCTCCCCCGCCCGAGAGGTCCGGAACAAGGATCTACAGCCTTGACGCCCCGCTGGCGAGACCGGCTGTTCCGGCGGTTTCGAGCGATGCCGTCAGGCCGGGTACGGACATTGTCATGTGTCTGTCGTGCCACGTGGCGCACGGCAGTCCCAACGAGTTCATGCTCAGGTGGGACTACGATTCGATCGTCTCCGGAGAGGATGGCAGCAGGGGGTGCTTCATCTGTCATACAGGCAAGGGTGAATAGAGATGACGGGCAACTCGACGACAGGAAAGAGCGGTCTGCGGGCTACAGGACGTATGAGGGCGTATGCTCCATGTGCGGCCTTGTTCGTGCTGTTGCTGTACGTGCTTGTCTCCTTGTCCTTTCCACCGCCTGCCGATGCGAGGGTGAAGGGAAAGTGCAAGGACTGCCACAGCATGCACGCCAGGAAACCCAATCCGGTGCTGACAAAGGGCGGATGCCTCGGCTGTCATGCCCAGGACCCTGCGGGCACCAGGAATATCATCGTCAAGGGAAAGGCACGGATTCCCCAGGTGGTGCACAACCTCGAAAATGGAGACCTCGCCGGGGGGAACTTCTACTATGTTTCGGACGAGTTCAACCCTGACTACTCGAAGGGACACAATGTGCTGGGGATCTCGCTCCAGGAGCATCCCCCCATGGACGCCCCTCCGGGCTTCATCGGGAATGTTGTTATCCCTGGCGGTACCGGACCGGCTTATTGGCCGCAGCAGCAGCAGCTCACCTGTGCGGGCACCTGGGGTTGCCACGGAAACAGGACCATCGAGAACCCGTACAAGTCCGTTTACGGGGCGCATCATACCGACGACAGCGTGATCGACGGTTCCACGGTCGGCAGGAGTTACCGCTTCCTCTTCGGGATCAAGGGCAGGGAACACAAGGACTGGGAATACCAGGCGACCACCGACAACCACAACGGCTACAAGGGTGACACGAGCTACAGCACGATGGACACGATAAGCTACCTCTGCGGCGAGTGTCATGCCAAGTTCCATCCCAACCCCAATCTCGGAGGCAAGACAGCGGTGGGTGACGCAGTCTGGCTCAAGCATCCAACAGACGTTGCCTTCAGCAAGGTGAACGGCGGGTATACCGGGTCGGAGTTCCAGCAGTATACCAGTTACAGCCTTCAGACCCCTGTCGCCTACAAGAACCCCACTGGCAGGGATAATACAGTGGATATGGACAGCATGGTCATGTGCCTGTCCTGTCACAGGGCCCATGCAAGTCCGTATCAGGATATGCTCAGATGGGATTACCCGGGAATCCTGACCCGGGGGGACGGCTGCCTTACGTGCCACACCCAGAAGTGGCACTAGCCCGGCACGCCTTGCTTGACGTGCCGTGCCGACCCATGTGTCGGCACACGGGGTTTGTTGCGTTTGAACTGTGTAGCGTCCTACATCTTTTGTGTAGAGGACTTCACACTGCATGTGCCTGCCGACGAACAGTCATGCCGCTGTTATCACCCGTCGGCAAGAGTATCTCGTCCGGAAAAAATCTCTTGAAAAGAGTGTGGAACTTATGCTAATATGCGTTGAACAAGAAGAGAGAGCCGTTATAGAAGAGCTCTCCTTTGACGATTTCTGACGCGATCAAGTTTTTTTGGCACAATTATTGCATAATTTCATAACAGGTTAATAATGCGTGGGCCATGTAGGCGGGTTCTGTTCAGCAGGTTGAGGTCTCCTTAACATTGGCTGGACGGTTTCCAAATAACAAGGGAGGTGAGTATAGATGAAAAAGGTATTCATTGTTATCAGTTTCATCCTTCTATCCGCAGCTTTTCTCTACTCTTACGCTGACGCAAAGGTCTCGGGGGTATGCAGCAACTGCCACACCATGCACAACAGCCAGGGCGGTGCCCCGATGACGTATGACAGCTCATCGACTCCCAACGGAAAGCTGCTGAGGGGAAGTTGTGTTGGGTGTCATGCGCAGAACACGAGCAGCAACATAGTGAACTCGATACCGCAGGTGTACCATACGGCGTCGGTGGACCTGTCGGGAG
>JAADGG010000002.1 GCA_013152485.1 Nitrospirota bacterium
GGGTTCTTACCGGAGACCGACGGCGCCTTTTTCAGGCGGGTGGAGGCGTTGTCAGTTGTCCGTCTTCAACTGTATCCTTTGGATTGACGTCGACCGGCCGGTCTTCTCGTCGATTTCCACGATCACTCCTGAAAGCACGCCTATTCCTTTTGCGGTCTCGAACTTTCTCGGCATCTGGGTGAGGAACTTGTCGATGATCTGGTCAGCGGCAACCCCTATGACCGAATCAAAAGGTCCGGTCATTCCTACATCCGTTATGTAGGCCGTTCCGTTCGGGAGTATCTGTTCGTCAGCGGTCTGCACATGCGTATGGGTGCCGAGAACGGCCGAAACCCTGCCGTCCATGTAACGGCCGAAGGCTATCTTCTCTGATGTTGCCTCTGCGTGCATGTCCACGATTATCATGTCGGTCTCCTTCTTGAGGCGTTCGACCTCGGTCTCTGCAGTCCTGAAAGGACAGTCCATCGCATTCATGAAGATGCGTCCCGAGACGTTCAGAACACCAACCTTCCTGCCGTTGAGATTGTATATGATGCTGCCGGCACCGGGGACTCCGGGGGGGTAGTTGACCGGTCTCAGGATCCGGTCCTCCTTTACGAGCAGTGCTACGGCCTCTTTCTTGTCCCAGATATGGTTGCCCGAGGTCATGACATGGATGCCGCAGTTGAAGAGCTCGGCTGCGACCTTTTCGGTTACACCGAAGCCGCCCGCTGCATTCTCGCAGTTGGCGACCGTCAGGTCTATCTTGAATCGGCTGATCAGTGCCGGCAGAAAGGCCTTCACGGCCTTTCTGCCGGTCTTGCCGACGATGTCACCTATCAGCAGGACCCTCACGGTCGAGAAGCACCCTGACGGATGTTCGAGCGGTAAATGCTCAGCCGTACCGCTGAATGGTCTCTACTTCGCATAATCGACAAATCTCGTCTCCCTTATGACCATGATCTTTATCTGCCCGGGATAGGAGAGTTCAGACTGTATCTTCTTGGCGATCTCCCTCGATATGAGCGACGACATCTCATCCGACACATCCTCGGGTTTCACGATGATCCGGATCTCCCTGCCGGCCTGTATTGCATAGCACTTGTCCACCCCGTCATATGAAGTGGCGATCTCCTCGAGCCGTTTGAGGCGCTTGATATAGTTCTCGATGCTCTCCCTTCTCACCCCGGGTCTTGCAGCTGAGAGCGCATCAGCCGCAGCCACGAGGGCCGACTCCACACACAGGGGTTCGATGTCTCCGTGATGGCATGCTATGGCGTTCAGCACGCGCTCGTCCTCACCGTATTTGCGGGCTATGTTCATGCCTATCTCATGGTGCGGTCCCTCGACTTCGTGGTCCACCGCCTTGCCGATGTCATGGAGGAGGCCGGACCTCTTGGCCAGCTTTATGTCGACACCGAGCTCTCCCGCCATGAGTCCGGAAAGGTATGCGACCTCCCTCGAGTGCTGAAGCACGTTCTGCCCGTAGGAGGTCCTGTATCTGAGCCTGCCCAGGAGTTTTATGATATCGGGATGGACGCCGCTCAGACCGAGATCGAAGACCGCCTTTTCACCTTCCTCCCTTATGGCAGCCTCGACCTCTTTTCTTGCCTTCTCGACCACTTCTTCTATCCTGGCGGGATGGATCCTGCCGTCTGCTATCAGGCGTTCGAGGGATATCCTGGCCACTTCCCGCCTTACCGGATCGAAAGACGACAGGGTTACCACCTCGGGGGTGTCGTCGACTATGAGATCCACGCCGGTTGCAGCCTCGAGCGCCCTTATGTTCCTTCCCTCTCGTCCGATTATCCTCCCTTTCATCTCGTCACCGGGCAGTGTTACAGCCGTTATGGTTGCATCGGAGACGTAATCGCTCGCATATCTCTGGATCGCAAGGCTGATCACCTCTGCTGCCTTCTTCTCGGCAGTATCCCTGGTTTCATCCTCGATTCTCTTTATCAGCTTGGCGGCCTCGAACCTGGACTCCTCCTCGACACGGCGCAGGAGTTCCGCCCTTGCCTGCTCCTTGGTCAGGGACGATATCCGTTCGAGTACGGACGTCTGCTCCTTTATCAGGTTGGAAAGCCTGTTCTCCTTGTCCCTTATGGATCTGTCCCTCGAATACAAATCCTTTTCCCTTCTGGTCAGGTCGCTCTCTCTCTTCTCCAGCTGTTCGAGTTTGCGTTCGAGGTGTTCTTCCTTGTTCCTCAGGCGCCTCTCGAGCTGGTTGAGCTCCTTGCGCCTCTCCCGAAGTTCCTTCTCGGCGTCGGACTTGGCTATGTACACTATGTCCTTTGCCTCCAGGGCCGCCTCTTTCTTGATCTGTTCCGCCTCTTTCCTCGCCTCGTCCAGTATCTTCCGGGCCTCGGTATCCAGGGTCTGTCTCTTCTTCTCGGCGTTCGTCTTGTAGACAAAGAAAAAAATCAGAGACAGCACGGCCCCGAATACGAGCCCCGTCAGAATGGAAATGGATATATTCATTTCTGCTCAGACCTCCTTTTCTTCATTGTGTTTTTGATCTTCCGCTCATAACCTTCGTCAGATGGTTCATAAAACGTCCGTTCGTGTTCCAGGTACTTTTGTTCAACGTAGTGTCCGTTGTAATTGTGCGGATACTTGTAGCCGACGCCCCTTCCCAGCCTTTCGGCGCCTCTGTAATGGCTGTCCCGGAGATGTTCGGGCACCCTCTGCAGGGGCTCGTTTGCCACGGCATGGGCGGCTTTTTCGACCGCAGTGTATGATGCGTTGCTCTTTGGGGCGGTGGCCACATAGATTGCGGCCTGCGACAGGATGATCCTGCCTTCGGGCATGCCGATCTTTTCGACGGCCAGCATTGCCGACACGGCCACGTTCAAGGCAGCCGGGTCTGCGTTGCCGACGTCTTCCGAGGCGCAGACAACGATCCTTCTGGCGATGAACATCGGGTCTTCGCCGGATGCGATCATCCTGGCGAGCCAGTACACGGCGGCATCCGGGTCGGAGCCCCGCATACTCTTGATAAACGCAGAAATAATGTCGTAATGTTCATCTTCATCATAATAGAGACTGTTTTGCTGGAGGGCGTTCTTCACTCCCTCGCATGTGATGACGGCCTTCCGGCCCGAATCCCGAGTACAGGCGGTTATGAATGCCAGCTCGAGCATGTTCAGTGCCTTTCTGGCATCCCCTGAAGAACGGGCGGCGATGTAGTCCATTGCTGTGTCTTCAATCTCGATGTCGAGGGCCCCGAGCCCTTTTTCAGAGGATACGGCCCGCCCGAGCAGCAGCTTTATCTCTGCAGGTGAGAGGGGGGAGAACTCGAATATGACCGACCTTGAGGCGAGTGCAGGCACGAGGGCGAAGAACGGATTCTGGGTGGATGCACCGATAAGGACTATTTCCCCGGACTCGACATGTGGAAGGAGCGCATCCTGCTGGAGACGGTTGAACCTGTGGATCTCGTCTACAAAAAGGATGGTTCTTGCCGCACCGGCAGAGGCGATTGCGTTGCGTATGTCCTTCACCCCGGCGGTAACGGCGTTGAGAGAGAGAAAACGGGCCTTCGTCTTCTTCGCTATGATCCTCGCCACGGCGGTCTTGCCCGTGCCGGGAGGTCCGTAGAGGATGAGGGAGACTATCCTGTCTTCCTCGATCAGTCTCCTCAGGGGCCTTCCCGCGCCGAGCAAGTCCTCCTGGCCCACGAATTCCCGTAGTGATTCAGGCATCATCCGCCATGCAAGCGGCTTGTCCTCGCGTTCTGTTTTCTCTGTCAAGAAGAGTTCCATGATTCATTCTGTTGCGTATACACGACACGCACAACGTTCGCAGCGCGCCTCGGCCGGGGCCTCTCATACTACCCACCCGTTCGGACACACTCTCGATACACCGTGATTGTTCAATCTGTTATGGGGATAATACTTCCGGAGGGTCAGGAGGTCTGCTCTGTATGAACAAGTTCCAATAATGCGGCGCCTGGAGATGACGATCCGGCCTCGAACGTACAACTGCCGTATCCGGAACAGGTTCCCCCGGGCACCGGGATCAGAAAACCTCTATATTTATCTATCTTGCCTCCAAAAGTATTAAACACCATAAAGATTATTGCATCGATTGCTATACGGAAAAAACAACTCAAAAAGAGAGAAACAACGGTTTTACGTATAACAATTTCGTATATCCGGTTGTAATCCGCGGTTTTAGATAGTAACCCACCCTGCGGTGTAGATGAAAAATTAGATCCCCTTAAATAAGGTGGGTGTCCTGAAGGGTGTTTAGGCTCCCCCACGTGCGATGGGGTATGCACACCACATCCCTTACCCAGACTCCCTAAAGATCTAATTTGCGGGATCAACTTTTCCATCTTAATCACCAGCAGGGCAGGTATAATCAGCCCTTATTAATTTATAACAGAAAAAAAGGCCCTCCCGTGGCAAGGTTAATTTTTACACGCCGGCGCAGAGGGTTTCAAAATGTCATTAAGCGGACTGTTTTTTCTATAATATGCAGTATCTGAATCTGTTGATGCAGGGATGGACGGATGACGGACATTACAGGTGTTATTCTGGCCGGCGGAGACAACAGCAGGTTTCCCGTCAACAAGGGGTTCCTCTGTGTGGGAGGGGAACGCATAATCGAAAGGACGCTGAGGCTGTTCAGGGAGATGTTCGGATCGGTTATGATCAGCACGAACACCCCGGAACACTACTTTTTTTCCGGCGAGAGGATGATCGGTGACATTTTTCCGGCCAAGGGCCCCATGGGCGGCATATACTCCGCCCTCCTCAATTCAGCCACCGAGAGGATCTTCGTTGCCGCCTGCGACATGCCCTTTTTGAACCCGGCCCTGGTAAGATACCTCTCGGACATCGCCTGCAGCGCAGACGTGGTGATATGTTCTTTTGAAGGAACACTGCACCCCCTTTTCGGGATATACGGAAAGGGGGTCCTGGAGCAGCTCGAACATCACCTGAAAGAGGGGATGACCGGGCTGGGAAGGTTTGCCTCGGACTGCGGAGCCCGAATAGTCCACGAGGAGGAGATCAAAAAGATAGACCCTGAAGGCGCCAGTTTTGTTAATATAAATACGGTCGGGGATTTCAATAAGTTCATAGGAGGACGGATATGTTTGGGTTAGGGATGCAGGAGTTGATAATTGTCTTGATCATCGTGGTCATCCTCTTCGGAGCATCCAGGTTGCCGGAGTTGGGCAAAGGGATCGGGCAGGCGATAAAGAATTTCAAGAAGGCTACGAGCGAGCCCGACGAGATCGACGTCACCCCCAAGAAGCCCGTGGAGAAATCTTCAGCGGAACCACGCACGGAAGAGAAGACTGAAGATCAGAAGCAGAATGCCTGATGACGGAGATGCAAAGGGGGGCCGTAGTAGAGATTAACCTCGATAATCTGTCGTTCAACCTAAACCTGATACGGGAGAAGGTCGGGGACAGGGCCGTCATTCCCGTGGTGAAGGCCGATGCATACGGGCACGGCGCGGTTGAGATATCTGAAAGACTCGTCCGTTATGGAATAGACACGCTTGCGGTGGCCTACACCTCGGAGGCCGTAGAGCTGCGCAAGGCGGGTATCGGCTCACACATAATCGTGCTGTTCGATACCGAGGTGACCGAAGAGATATTGGAGTACAGGCTTACCCCTGTCATAAACTGCCTGGAGACCGCACGGCGACTGTCCGGTCTTGCCGAGAGACGGAAGAGGGAGATAGGGATACACATCAACGTGGACACCGGCATGGGTAGACTGGGATTCACTTCCTGGGAGACCAAGAGGGCGGTGACGGAGATCGCCTCCCTGAAGGGGCTCAGGATAACGGGGCTGATGAGCCACTTCTCCGATGCCGATCTTGCCGACAGGGCTGTTGCAGCAGGGCAGGTCGAGCGGTTTTCAGAAGTCAGCTCCCACCTGCAGGGCATGGGGATCAATCCGGTCCGTCATATCGCAAACAGTGCCGCGGTCATGACACTTCCCGAGTCCTACCTTGATGCCGTCAGGCCCGGACTCCTGCTTTACGGATGCAACCCATACTCTTCCGTGAAGGTGCGCCCCCTGATGAGCGTAAAGACGAGGCTTCTTGCCGTGAGAAGGATAAAGAAGGGGATGTCGGTAAGCTACGGAAGGACCTTTATCGCGATGCGCGATACTGTGGTCGGCGTATTGCCGGTGGGCTATGCCGACGGCCTTATGAGGTCTGCCTCGAACAACGCCGAGGTTGTTGTAAGGGGGAAGAGGGCACCGGTGATCGGAAGGGTCTGCATGGACCTCACCATGATCGACCTGACCGATATAGGCGGCGTGAAAGAGGGCGACGAGGTGGTCATAGTAGGCTCACAGGGCAGGGAGTCCGTTTCGGTGGAGGAGCTTGCTGCAAAGGCAGGAACCATCGCCTATGAGATTCTTACTTCGATAGGATCGAGGAACCGGCGTATCTATCTGGAGAACGGGCATTAGTTCCGCAACCGGGGGTGGCATGAATGAATCCAATTGAGATGCTCGGAAGAATGATCATCGGGTTCACCAGGGAGCTCGGCAGTGTACTGATCCTGCTCTCTGTCGCTCTGAAGCAGCTCGTGATGCCGCCATACGAGATAAAAAACACGTTCAAACAGATGCTCGAGATAGGTATCAGGTCGCTGCCCGTGGTTTTCATAACGGCTGTCTTCACGGGCATGGTCCTGTCGCTTCAGACCTATACGGGGTTCAAGCGTTTCGGAGCGGAGACACTCGTGGGAACGGTCGTGGCCCTCTCCATGACTCGGGAACTGGGCCCGGTCCTCACCGGGCTGATCGTTGCGGGAAGGGCGGGGGCGGCCATGGCTGCCGAACTCGGAACAATGAGGGTGACCGAGCAGATAGACGCACTCGAGACCCTTGCCACCAATCCCGTGAAGTACCTGGTTGTACCGAGGTTCATATCCGGGGTACTGATGCTCCCGGCCCTTGCCATTGTTACGGACATAGTGGGGATCATTGGCGGCTTTGTCGTCAGTGTCGGACTTTTCGGTGCAAACTCGGTCTCGTACTGGAACAAGACGTGGGACTACCTTGAGCTGGACGACATATACAGCGGCCTGATAAAGGCGTCATTTTTCGGTGCCTCCATAGCCCTTATAAGCTGCTACAAGGGGTTCTATACCGAGGGCGGCGCCGAGGGGGTCGGAAAGGCGACGACAGGGGCGGTTGTCTTGTCATCCATGACGATACTCGTTTCAGACTATTTTCTGTCTGCCTGGCTGTTCAGGTGAGAAAACCGGTGTTGCAGCATGGGAAGCTTTCCCGCATTGACTGCAACCTGCTAAAGTAGAATGATAAACATTGAAGACCTGCATAAGTCTTTCGGTGACAAGGAGGTCCTCAGGGGTGTCGATCTCGAGGTACAGGCCGGTGAGAGCATGGTCGTTATCGGAGGCAGCGGCTCGGGCAAGAGTGTTCTGATAAAGCATATAATCGGACTGCTGAGGCCCGACAGCGGCCGGGTGACCATAGAAGGGGTGGACATATCTTCGTTGAAGGAAAAAGAGCTGTACGAGGTGAGGAGAAGGTTCGGCATGCTCTTTCAGGGGGCGGCCCTTTTCGACTCCCTGACCGTTTGGGAGAATGTCGCCTTCACCCTGATGCGACACGGCAAGGTGTCCGAAGACGAGGCAAAGAGCATAGCCTCGGCAAAGTTGAGGCTTGTCGGCCTAACCGGAATAGAGGACCTGATGCCCTCGGAACTCTCCGGCGGGATGCGCAAGAGGGTGGGGTTGGCAAGGGCCATTGCTCATGAGCCGGAGATAATACTGTACGATGAGCCGACCACCGGGCTCGATCCCATAATGGCTGATGCGATCAATGACCTGATCATAGAGCTCAGGGAGAGACTTCACGTGACTTCTGTTACGATAACTCACGACATGAAGAGTGCATACAAGATTGCAGACCGCATCGCAATGCTTTACGAAGGCCGAATAATAGAGACCGGCTCACCTGAGGAGATCAGGAACACATCAAATCCGGTTGTACGGCAGTTTATCACGGGAAGTGCCGTCGGTCCGATCAAAATCGAGGGAGTCACCAGATGAGAAGAGTCAGTACGGAGCTGAAAGTGGGGGTGTTTGCGCTGGTTGTCCTGTCGGTCCTTTCCTACATGACCTTCAAGGTCAGCGGCAAGGACTGGCTGCGTAAGGAGGGCTATACCGTCTATGTCTACTTCTCCAACATCTCGGGCCTTGACGAGAAGACGAAGATAAAGGTGGCGGGTGTTGACGCCGGGGTTATAGACAAGGTGACCCTCGAGGGGAACAGGGTGAGGCTGACGTTGCGGATATATCCCGAGATCAGGCTCTACGGAGATGCCGTGGCCTCCATAAAAACATCGGGCCTGCTGGGAGACAAGTACCTCGACATAAGGCCCGGCAGGGGGGAGGCAGAGCTCAAGGAAGGCGACATGATCCGCAATGTGCACGAGCCCATGGACATCGATGACATGATTTACAGGCTTGCGAGTGTCTCCGACAGCTTTCAGACACTTACGAAGAACATAAACGATGTGCTGGGCACCGAAGAGACCAAGCAGGCACTGAAAGAGACGGCGAATAATCTTGCAAGGCTGACCGAAAACCTCAATAATGCGATAACCGTCAATGACAAGCGCTTGAGGGAGACCCTCGAAGGCATAAACACCCTGACGGCGTCGATCAACAGGCTGGTCGAGGACAACAGAAACGAGATCTCGGCTACGGTGAGCAACCTCAAGGAGGTGACTGCAGAGGCCCCTGCAATGGTCAGGGAACTGGAGGCGGCCTCGCAGGAGCTCAAGGACCTCCTGAAAGAGAACAGGCCCAAGATTGCAAAACTGATGGAGAAGACCGACAGGACCATGTCGTCGGTCCAGAAGGTGGCGGAGAAGATAGAAAAGGGAGAGGGGACCATAGGCAAGCTCGTCACGGACGAGAGGCTCTATGAATCAGTCAACAAGGCGGCCAAGGGTATAGAGAACACCATCTCCAGGATAGAGCGGTTCAGGACCATCATATCCTTCCAGGGGGAGTACCTGATGAGGACCGGTGACGGAAAGGGTTACTTCGACCTGACCCTGATGCCGAGGCCCGACAAGTATTACATCCTCGGCGTAGTGGACGATCCCCTGGGCAGTGTCACAACAACGAAGACGTTCACCTCCATAAACGGGGTGACCACTTTTGAAGAGGAAGAAGTCATCGAGAGGAAGATAGAGTTCACGGCCCAGTTTGCGAGGCGCTTCAAGGATTCAGCCCTGAGGATCGGACTCAAGGAGAACACCATAGGCCTTGGGTTCGACCAGTTCCTCATGAATGACAGGATGAAGCTCTCCGCGGACATATGGGATTTCGACAATGAAGAGGAGGGAGCCGGGAACCCGCACCTGAAGCTCGGAATGGACTACTACCTCTTCAAGAACCTCTTCGTCAGCGCCGGGGCCGACAATCTTCTCAACTCGAGATGGCGGGGTGTCTATCTTGGTGGCGGAATAAGGTTCGAGGATGAGGATTTCAAGTACCTGTTCGGCTCTCTGCCGAGTCTGTCCGTCAGGTGAGACGCGGCGGGGCTTTGAACCATATGAAGCATGCTTAGTTGAAAGGAGGTGAAGAGTTTTGAGGATCCCTATGTTCAGGCACGTTGGTCTTTGTCTTGTTTTCACGATGCTGCTGTTTGCTGCTGTTCCAAGGGTCGAAGGTGCAATGCTCGGTTCCGAGTTCATCGGCCTGTCCCCGGCTGAGCGGCAGGTCGACATCGGGAAGCTCCAGAGGTTTCTCGAATCGGAGGTGGTCGGCAAGAGACTCCAGGCCCTCGGATTCACTGCAGACGAGGTAGCGAAGAGACTCGATTCACTCTCGGATGAGGATCTCAGCCGGTTTGCACAGCAGGTGGATCAGTTGAGGGTGGCGGGTGACAGCGGGCTGGGCATCATAATAAGCCTTCTCGTCATAGCCATCCTGGTGGTTTTATTGCTGCAGCTGACGGGGCACAGGGTTGTTATCGTCAAGTAGGGCGACATATTCAATCTTGATCTTCTTCATAATCCTTACGGTCACCTACGGATGTGCCGGTGTCGGGATCAGGGGGGAGAAGGAGAGGGCGGAACATGCGGTCGCCGTCCCCTTCTTCCCCCAAGACGCATATCAGTGCGGTCCCGTCTCGCTGGCAGAGGTGCTTGCCTTCTGGGGACTGGATGTCACCCCCGAGGAGATTGCCGCAGACGTGTTCAGCTCCCGTCTGAGCGGCACTCTCAGCATGGACATGGTTCTGTATCCCAGGAGGAAGGGGTTCAGGGCATCGGCATACAGCGGAGGAGTTGAAGACATCCACGACAAGATACGGCAGGGCTATCCCCTGGTCGTACTTGTCGACTTCGGCTTCTCGTTTGTGGAAAAGAACCACTTCATGGTCATCGTGGGCTACAACGACAACGGTGTTTTCGCCCATTCGGGCAGGGAGAGGGGCAAATTCTTCTCTTACGGCAGGCTGCAAAACATATGGAAGAAAACAGGCTATTGGACTTTGTTCATAAGACCATAGGGGGGCTCGTGCTCCTCGTGTCCGTTCTTGCTCTCTCATCCTGCAGCCTGCCGAGGATCGTGGTGCTCGACGATCCTCTGACTCCCGAAGAGCATGTAAACCTCGGCGTCGTTTATGAAAGGGAAGGCCGGTACGACGATGCCGTGAGGGAGTACGGGAAGGCCTCGGACAGGTTGCCGGTTGCGATTCTCTACATGGGCAATGCCTACTTTCTCAAGGGAGATCTCGGTAAGGCCGAGGAGTGCTACAGGGAGGCCATGAGAAGGGATCCTGATAACGCCGATGCAATGAACAACCTCGCATGGCTTTACTACAGGCTCGGCAGGAATCTCGATGAAGCCGAAGCCTTGGTGATCAGAGCCATGGAGACCAGACCCGACAAGGCGGATGCCTACAGGGACACCCTTATCAAGATTCAGAGGGCTCGGGAGGAGAGATGACGAAAGGACTCATCCATATATACACCGGCGAGGGAAAAGGAAAGACGACCGCCTCTGTAGGGCTTGCCGTCAGGGCGAAAAGCAGGGGCTGGAGGGTCCTGTTCGCACAGTTCATGAAACCCGACTATACCGGCGGAGAGCTCGACCTCCTCGAGAAACTCCTGATCGTGACCAGGAGGTTTACACGTATAAAGCCGCCCAGGTTCCACCCCGAAACGGACAGGGCCGAATTAAAGAAGCGTTCTTTCGAGGCCTTGAGGGAGATTCAGCATGCGGCTCAGGACTTCGACCTCGTCATCATCGATGAATTCAACAACCTCGTGGGCTCCGGCATAATTTCAGAGCGCGAGGCGGTCGATTTCATGAAGAGCTTCTGCGAGGGTACAGAGCTTGTACTCACGGGACGCGGTGCAACCGAGGCAATGATCGACGCCGCGGATTACGTGACCTACATGAATGCGGTAAAACACCCTTTTGACAGGGGGCAGACCGCGAGACAAGGAATCGAGTTTTGATGTCCGGCGACCCGAAGATACATGCAACTATAGCTCTTCGGGATGAAGATCCCTTATGGTGGGCAGTTCCGACAGGTCCTTGAGACCGAAAAACTGGAGGAACTCCCGAGTGGTCCCGTAGATGAGGGGCCTGCCCGGCACTTCTTTCTTGCCCACGATCCTTATGAACCGTTTCTCCAGCAGACTCTTTATCACTCCGTCGGAGTTGACCCCCCGGAGTTGTTCCAGCTCGGCCTTTGTGATAGGCTGCCTGTAGGCCACGATGGACAGGGTTTCGAGGGCCGCCAGCGACAGTTTCTGTGGAGCCGCGGACCTGAGCTTCCTGATCCAGGGTGCATACTCAGGGTTTGATACCATCTGGTACCCGCCTGCTACTTCAACCAGCATGATTCCCCCTTTACGAGCCCTGTATTCAGCCATAAGCTCGTTGATCAGGAAACCGATTTCTCCGGAGGGAAGCTCGGTTACCCGCTTCAGGTCCTTGAGACTCATCGGACTTCCCGAGATAAACAGTATGGATTCCAGGAGAGCTTTTTTCTGTTCTTTATCCATAGATCCTCGTGCTCACGGAATCCCCGAAACCGTGAGGTGTATTTATTCTATCATAAAGACGTTCCTTTTGAATAAACACAGGGGCGGCTGACTGGTCCCACCGGAAAAAACCTTTGATAACAAGGTGATGGGTGTCCCCGGCGGCTCCTGTGACTCCCTTGTTTTTTTCTTGTGGATGATGCTATATTGATTACATTCCTTTGTTGTTTCCTGAAAGGTTTCACTCCTGCACCGCGACTGCAGGGGCAGAGTGACATATTCTGTTGAAAATCCTCTTTTGAGTACATCATAATAGGTAGCAGTGCTTCCGGGGCCTCGGGGGCAAAGGTCCGGGCGGCTTCACTTTCCCCCCCTTCGAGACAGGGGAGTCGTAAACACTGTCAGAACAGCGATACTGCTTCATCAGGAGGTGTAACATGAACAAGATAAGGATTGCGATTATCGGTGTGGGAAACTGTGCCAGCTCCCTGATGCAGGGTATTTACTACTACAGAAACAAGACGGAAAAGGATGTTGCCGGACTGATGCACTGGGATATCGGCGGTTACAAACCCGGCGACATCGAGATAGTAGCTGCAATCGATATCGACAGGAGGAAGGTCGGACGTGATGTGAGCGAGGCGATATTCGCGCCGCCGAACTGTACGACCGTATTTCAAAAAGAGATTCCCCGGACCGGAGTGAAGGTCGCCATGGGGAGGCTGCTCGATGGGGTCGCCCCGCACATGAAGGAGTATCCCGAGGACGAAACCTTTCAGGTTGCGGATCTGCCGGAGACTGACGTGGTTGGGGTGCTGAGAGACAGTGGTGCCGAGATCGCCCTGAACTATCTTCCGGTAGGGTCCGAAGAGGCCGCGAGATACTATGCGGAATGCTGCCTCGAGGCTGGTGTGGCCTTCATCAACTGCATGCCGGTCTTCATAGTCTCAGACAGCGAGTGGGCAGACAGGTTCGCCCGGAAAGGCATCCCTGCAGTGGGCGACGACATAAAGGCTCAAGTGGGAGCAACGATCACCCACAGGACCCTTGCAAGGCTCTTCTCCGACAGGGGAGTGAGGCTTGAGCGGACATACCAGCTCAATACGGGAGGGAATACGGATTTCCTCAACATGCTGGCGCGTGACAGGCTCAGGTCCAAGAAGGTGTCGAAGACCGAGGCCGTTCAGTCGGTGCTCTCCGAACCGCTTGAGCCCAAGAACATCCATATCGGTCCTTCCGACTACATCCCCTGGCTCAGGGACAACAAGGTCTGTTTCCTCAGGATGGAAGGCAAGATGTTCGGTGATGTTCCCATGGAACTGGAGCTGAGACTTTCGGTTGAGGACTCCCCCAACTCCGCCGGTTGTGCAATCGATGCAATAAGGTGCTGCAAGCTGGCCATCGAGAGGAAGACCAGCGGGCCCCTCACGTCCATTTCAGCCTATACCATGAAGCATCCGCCGCAGCAGTATCCCGACAATACCGCAAGGAGGATGGTTGAAGAGTTCATAGCGGGTGAACGGGAGCGGTGATATGAAGGCGGTGGTCATTGCCGCAGGTATGGGCAGCAGGCTCAGCTCGATCAGAAACAATCGGCCCAAACCGCTTACGAGGCTTCTCGGTCTTTCACTCATCGAGCGTGTAATACTGACTGCACGGGAGGCCTCGATCAGGGAGTTCGTCGTCGTCGTCGGATATCTCGGTTCCATGATAAAAGAGGAACTGGGGGATGGAAGCAGATACGGCGTCAAGATTACGTATGTGGAGAACCACGAGTGGCAGAGAGGGAATGCCGTGTCCGTTCTCAAGGCGAGAGAAGTGCTGAACGAGAGGTTTCTGCTGCTGATGTCCGACCACGTATTCGATCCCGCGGTGTTGAAGGAGGTGAGAGATCTCCCGTTGGACGAAGAGGAGTGCTTGATGGTGGTCGACGGTAAGCCGGATGATTACATAGACATGGAAGATGCAACGCGTGTGATGGTGAGGGAGGGCAGGGTCGTCGGCATAGGCAAGGGATTACGGGAATACAATGCCGTCGACTGCGGAATATTTTCCTGTCCGCTTTCTCTGTTCGATGCGCTTCAGGAGAGTATAGGTCAGGGAGACGAAACGCTTTCAGGAGGCATGCAGAGGCTTGCCGACAGGGGAAGGCTCAGGGCTCACGACATGAACGGCAGGTTCTGGATCGACGTCGATACGGAAGATGCCTACAGGAAAGCTGAAGAGCTGTTGAGCAGGGCCCTGGTGAAGCCGACAGACGGTTTCATCTCGAGATACCTGAACAGGCCCGTGTCGATACGGTTCTCAAGGCTGCTGGTAAAGACATCTATAACGCCTGATGCCATATCGTTCTCGGCATTCGTCCTCTCGCTCCTTGCGGCCATGCTCCTGTCCCACGGTGACTACCTGCCGGTCCTTGCAGGCGGGATCCTCGTACAGGTATCATCGATACTCGATGGATGCGACGGGGAAGTGGCGAGGCTCAAGTTTCAGCAGTCCGACTACGGCGCGTGGTTCGATGCCGTCCTCGACAGGTACGCAGACGCAGCCGTAATCCTTGGGCTGACGTACGGCTGGTGGATCGCCAATGGTGACGGCCCCGGAGTATGGCTTGCGGGCTACCTTGCACTTACCGGCAGCCTGATGAACAGTTATACGGCCATAAAGTATGATGCCGTGATGTCGAAGGAAAGGAACGGACAGGGGTGGAGGTTCGGAAGAGACACGAGGTCGTTTCTGGTCATGCTCGGGGCGGTCTTCAACCAGCTCTTCTGCCTGCTCGTTGCCCTCGCCGTCGTTGCGAACTTTGTTTCGGTCCGCAGGCTCTGTGTACTGAGACGGGTGTAAGCATTGATCGTCTCAAAACGGTCGAGGCAGTCCAGTGCTCCATGATCGACCTATAACATGAATGGATATCGTGAGCAAGTGGCTTTCCTGAGCTATCTGGGGCCATGATGAGCAGAAACAACGTTCGGTTCAATCATGAGACAACCAGAACTGACGATGCACGACGGGGGCATGGCCCCCGTCACGGCGGTTATCCCGAGTGGCAGTCAGTGCAGTTGTTCTGAGCAGGTCTGTTGTGTGTCTTGGCCTGGGAACCGTGCAGCGGTACATACTTGCCGTCGGCCCAGGCATTGAGGAGATTCACCGCGTATACCGCCACGTCGGCCGAGAGCCTGGCACACCGCTCCTTCCTCTGTGGAGTGAAGAACTGAACCCCTTCCTTCTTCATCCACCTGCCTACCGAGATATGACAGAGGGGTGAGTCGCTCCTGCTGACGTTCTTGATGGTGGTCTTCGGTTTGCCAGGAGTGTAGATCGGGAGATTCGTCTGCGTGTACCAGAAGATTACGTCATTCAGGATCTTTTCGCCGTCTTTGCCGGCAATGAGACCGGTGGCGATGCCTATACCGGTCAGCGTTCCGCACAATGTGCCCCAGCCGACCACTCCACCGTGCCCCCATCTCGTTGATATCACAGGGAATGACGTATAGGGGGCTCCCACCTCTTCCTGGAGCGGAACGAGTATCGCACTCGCAGTGGCGTAACAGCAGTAGTCCTTGTACCAGTTCTCATAGGCTATACGGGCAACCTTCCCGACATCCAGCTTTTTGTACGGCCACGGGTGCCGCGCTTCGGCTTCAGGCGGCAGAGACAGTCCCCCGGCCGCAATAACAGCCGCTCCGGCTGCAACCTTCCCTGCACCTATAAGAAGTCCTCTCCTTGATACCCTTACTTCCTCCTTGATGATCTTCTCTGCCATTTTTTCCATCATACGCCTTTGTCCTCCTCGATCTTTTCTGCATGCCATGAGGATAAACCAAGACACTTCCCGTCTCTGTCCGCATCACCTCCTTTCAAGTTCACTATATATGCACATTATAAATCTTGAAATCTTTTTTATCAACCCGGCATATCGTACAACCATCCAGCGACTACATGACGACGTCAGGAAAACAGACCTTGGAGCTGTAGGTGAAGGAGCCTCGTTGAGGACCCCCGTGCGGGAAGGATTCTGTTCAATTGATGCGAAAGTGGCGCGCCCAGGAGGATTCGAACCCCCAACCTGCGGATTCGTAGTCCGACGCTCTATCCAGTTGAGCTATGGGCGCATGGCTTCCGATTTTCTGATGTCACGGATCCCGGAGACAAAAGATGCAGGAGTTCATCAAGCTTTGTGACAACAATGATAGCAATTCCTGCGAGCCATTGTCAATTTCGGCCTGACCGGTTTCATTGTCACGGTTCCGGGAGCCGGTATCCGGCCTTGAAGGCGGTGATTATCGGTTCATCCCCGATGGGACCGCCGGACTTGCGGCGGATTTTCCTCAAACTATCTTCATGCTTATGTCGACCGATGGTGCCGAGTGTGTGAGCGCTCCCACGGATATGAGGTCTACACCGGTGAGGGCTATTTCACGGACATTGTCGATGCTCACACCGCCCGATGCCTCAAGAAGCGGCGTCGGGCTGTATGTACGTGCGGTTGCGACAGCCTCCCTCATCACTTCAACAGGCATATTGTCGAGCATTATTATGTCAGCTCCTGCCTGAATCGCCTCTGCAAGCTCTTCGATGGTGCTGACCTCGACTTCTATCTTCATCAGATGGTGGACTTTGCCCCTCGTCCTCTCGATTGCCCGTCTTATCCCGCCTGCCGCCTTTATGTGGTTGTCTTTGATGAGGATACCGTCATACAGGCCGAAACGGTGGTTGTTGCCGCCTCCCATCCTGACGGCGTATTTTTCGAGGTATCGCATGTTCGGTGTCGTCTTTCTCGTGTCCACGATACAGGCCCCTGTGCCGCTGACGAGTTCGACAAACCTGCTCGTCAGCGTGGCGATGCCGGAGAGTCGCTGCAGTATGTTGAGCGCAAGCCTTTCCCCTGCGAGCAGCCCCCTGGTGGAACCCTTCAATGTGGCTATGACAGACCCTTTCAGAACAGGACTTCCGTCGGACACTGCCTCGACAAAACCGATCCTTGCGTCTACCAAGGCGAATACCTCTCTGACAAACGGCAGCCCTGCGAGAACGAAGTCGTCTTTTGCAATCACAGCCGCCTCGGATACATGCTCCTCTGGTACGGTGAGTTCGGTCGTTATGTCCCCGTGAGCGATATCCTCGTTGAGTGCCGCGACTAGAAAACTCCTGATCTGGCTTCTATAAGCATCCATGGTTCATCGGTTCCGAACCCTCCCGCCACGTATATCGCTTGTACCGGGAAAATGCAGGGATGAGGTCATCTCCTTTTCAGAAGTGATATGAACCCGACGAGGCCGCCTATGACCGCACCGAGAGAGAGGGTCGACTTCCAGTCGAATACCGTCTGAACGTCACCTTCGACGTTGCCGGCGAGCAGGAAGATGCTCCTGGTGTTTTCAGCCTTGATCCTACGTGCTGCGACAACACAGGATGCACTCTGTTTCATCTCCACGTCGGACCTGGATAGAACCAGGGGCGCAAGTGATGACTCCAGCGAGGTATTGTTGCCTGCCGTAATGATGTTTATGCTCTGGTTGACCCTTATGTCTCCACCCTTTATGAGACAGGCGGCCCCCTGAGTCACCTCCACCCTGTCTCCATCTATGCTGAGGGCGCCGACCTGTTGCATTTCGACATGCCCGCCCTCCACGGACCTGACCGTGCTCTGTGCCACATTTACGAATTCGGCATCTATGAGACTGAGATCTTCCTTTTCGATATCCCTCTCTTTTTCACTCATCGTCTTTCCCCCTGAGTTCGTCCAGTTTATTTATGCTCTCGATGATCCTCTCCTTTTTTTGCATAAACTCATTATACTTCATTTTCTCCTTCTCAACAACACTCTTTGGAGCCTTTCTTATGAAGTCTTCATTGAGGAGCTTTCTGTCGAGCGACGAGATGGTTTTTTCGACTTTCTGGAGGTCCTTGTTGAGCCTTTTTATCTCCGTATCGACATTCAGGAGCCCTTCGAGCGGAACATATACCTCCAGATGGTCCTTGACCGCTGTGGCAACGCCCTTTCCCTTCTTTACATCCGTTCCTATCCTGAGCTCCCCGGTCCTTGCGAGCTTGCCTATATACATGGAGTTCGCGATAAGGACCGCCTCTGTCTCCTTGTCATAGGGCCTGATGAGTGCCGATAGTTCGGCCGAAGGCGCTATGTTCAGTTCACCCCTTATGGTCCGTATTCCCGTAATGGCCTCCATGATGTAGGACATCTTCTCCTCGGCAGAGGGATCCCTCTCAACGTGTTTCGGAAAGGGGCCGAGCATGATGCTCTCTCCGTCGTGGGGGATGGCATGCCACAGCTCCTCGGTAACGAAGGGCATGAATGGATGGAGCAGTTTGAGGGAGTTCTCCAGGACATGGAGGAGGCATCTCAGTGTAGCCGACCGGAGTGAGGAATTGCCGGTGTTGTTGTATATGACGGGTTTTGACAGCTCTATGTACCAGTCACAGAACTCGTGCCAGATAAACTGATAGATTGCAGTGGCTGCCTCGTTGAACCTGTATTCCTCAAGGGCCGTGTCGATGTCACCGGAGGCCTTTGCAAGCCTGCTCAATATCCACCTGCCGGGCGTATCGAGGTCCTTCCTCCACTCCGTGTCGTCAGACGGCAGGGCCTCCACTTCGGCCGTGTTTGTCTTTATGAATCTCGAAGCGTTCCAGAGCTTGTTGATGAAGTTCTTGTAGCCCTCGACCCTCTCCTCGGAGAACTTTATGTCGCGGCCCTGAGCGGCAAAGGCCGTAAGCGTGAACCGGAAGGCATCGGCGCCGTATTTGTCGATCAGCAGCAGGGGATCGACGACATTGCCCTTTGATTTGCTCATCTTCTGACCCTTCATGTCCCTGACCAGCGCGTGTATGTACACGTCCCTGAAGGGCACGTCGTCCATGAACTTCAGGCCCATCATTATCATCCTGGAAACCCAGAAGAACAGGATGTCGAACCCTGTGACGAGTACGCTTGTGGGATAGAACGTCGATAGATCTCCGGTCTTTTCAGGCCAACCAAGCGTGGAGAAAGGCCAAAGCGCGGAGGAGAACCATGTGTCGAGCACGTCAGGGTCTCGGAAGAGCTCCTTGCTGCCGCAGAAGGGACATTCTTCGATATCCTGTCTCGAACATACCGGGGTTACGGTCTTGTCTATCTTGACGGTGTTTGCGTTCTTTATTATGTCGCCGGGAGCAAGACCTCTCAATCGCAGTTCCGTGTATGTACCGGACTGGACGCTGTCTCCACCGACATCTAAAGGTTTATGGAAACTTACGTATATGAGGTCTCCGTGGTGCCGGCCCTCCTCCGTCTTGCAGTAGGGGCAGTACCAGACGGGTATCTGGTGACCCCACCATATCTGCCTGGATATGCACCAGTCTCTTATGTTCTCCATCCAGGCATAGTAACTGTTGACCCAGCTCTCCGGAACGATACGGATCCGTCCATCCCGTACGGCCTTTATCGCCTCCTCGGCGAGTTCCTTGACGTTTACATACCACTGTACCGTTGAGAACGGCTCGATGATCGTCTTGCACCTGTAACAGTGGCCTATGGAGTGGACGTGTTTCTGTTCCTTCTCTACCAGATCGAGCTCCTTCAGGTCTTCGAGAACCCTTTTCCTGCATTCATACCTGTCAAGCCCTGCATACCGTTTGCCTGCCGTATCGGTCATCTTTCCGTCTTCGGCGATTACAGTTATGAACGGAAGGTTGGGGGTCTGCCTCCTGGCCATGGCCTCGTCATTGAAGTCGTGGGCAGGGGTGACCTTTACGGCACCGGTGCCGAACTCAGGATCCACCTGATCATCTGCGATTATGGGGATCTCACGCCTCGTGAGGGGCAGTTTGATCCTCTTGCCGACGAGGTCCTTGTACCTGTCGTCATCGGGGTGGACGGCAACGGCGCTGTCGCCGAGCATGGTCTCGGGCCTTGTAGTCGCCACCACTATGTGCCCGGTCCCGTCGCTGAGCGGATAGCGTATGTATACCAGCTTTCCCTCGATGTCCTCGTGTTCCACCTCGAGATCCGAAAGTGCCGTATGACACCTCGGACACCAGTTTATCAGGCGCAGGTCCCTGTATATCAGGCCCTCCTCGAACAGCCTCACGAAGACCTCCCTTACAGCCTTAGAGAGACCTTCGTCGAGCGTAAACCGTTCCCTCGACCAGTCGCAGGAGGCCCCCAGCCGCTTGAGCTGATTGATTATCCTGTCACCGTACTCTCCCTTCCACCGCCAGACCCTCCTTATGAACTCCTGTCTGCCGAGGGCATAACGGTCGGTACCTTCCTTGGCCAGCTCTCTCTCGACGACGTTCTGTGTTGCGATGCCGGCATGGTCTGTTCCGGGCAGCCACAGCGTTCTGTATCCGTGCATCCTCTTCCAGCGGACGAGTATGTCCTGAAGGGTTGCATTCAGGGCATGCCCCATGTGTAAGGAGCCGGTGATGTTTGGAGGTGGGATGACTATACAGTATGCTTCTCCGTCAGGATTCACCTCCGGCCTGAAAAACCCCTTCTTTTCCCAGACCTCATACCACTTCATCTCGTCTTCGAATCTGTAACTCTTTTCAAGCTCTCTCATCTCAAAAACTCCTGGTCCCTATTGTTCAGCGCAGGAAATCCGTCTCTGCACGGCATCGGTCCTCGAAAAGGACGGCCTGATTTCAACAACCGCAAGATCATCCCTGAAAAAAACTTCTTGCAGAAGATGCAATGGGTGGGAGAGATTATATCTTTTTTCGTTCCTTACGTCAAGGGGGCGAAACTCGAAATTCAAGATTCAAAACTCAAGATTCCCGAGAGGGAGGCTTCAAGGCTTCGACAAGGGCCGAGAGCGGGCGCACATACACAAGATCTGTCGAGCAGGGGGTCAGAGCGTGGCCTTGATCTCCTCGACCTCACGGTTTATGATGGTCTCTGCAAGGTCGGGGACGGTCTCCCATATGACCTTTTCCACCTGCTGTTTCAAGGATGTGCTTATCTCCTCCATCATGTCTCTGACGGTCTCTTCTATGAGCTTGGGGGCGGTATCGAGTATTATCCTTTCGATTACGGGTTTCATGAGATCGTTGAGCCCATCCAGTATGCTCTGGCGCAGATCGAAAGACTCCAGCAGTTCCCTCATCCTCTCCTCCACCGGTGCCCTGAGCGCTGCAGAGAGGTCGGTGCTGTCGATGGAACCGAGCGCCTCGGATAGCTTTTCCTCGGCGACGGCACGGAGTGCTGCCTTCATATCCTCCGCTGCCGGCATCATACCCTGCTGAACTCCCGTCTCACCCATATCTCCACTTTCCAGGGAGAGCTCGGATCCTTTTATCTCTTCGAATTCCACGGCGGTCTCATCGTCATCCTCGAAGCCCAGTTCTTCCTCCAGGGCCTCTTCCGACGGCTCCATGGAGGACTCCAGGGACAACTCTTCCTCCCAGGGCTCCTCGGTCTCTGTTTCGGCAGATTCCACGGATCCGACGGGTTCGGCCGTTTCGAGAGGTTCGGCCGTTGCCTCGAATGCCTCCGCCGTTTCCGCCGTCTCCATGACCTCTTCGGCCGCCTCAGCCGTTTCAATAACCTCTCCTTCTCGTTCTTCAACCTCTTCGAGCGTACCGGCAACTTCCTCCTCGAGCAGGTTTCTCTCGGCGAATATCGCGTTTATCTTGCTGATGAGCTCCTGCGACTCAAAGGGCTTCACGATATAGTCGTCAGCCCCGACCTCTTTCAGCAGGTCTTCGTCGATCGGTTCGAAGGCACCGGCGAGAAGGATGACCGGGATCCCGCTCGTCTCTTCGTCCTTCTTGATCTTGTCACTCAGCTGATAACCGTTCATCTTGGGCATCTCTATATCGGCAAGGACTATGTCCGGCCTGAATTCTTTCATGACATTCCAGGCGTGCTCTCCGTCGCCGACTGCTTTGATCTCGAACCCCTCGTCTGCGAGTATGAGTTCAACGACCTTTTGAATCGTTATGCTGTCATCAGCCAAAAGCAGTTTCTTGCTCATATTCCACCTCTTGTCAACGGGGCTCGCCCGTTTGATCTTTTTTTGAGGAGTCCCTCACATGACGGTCAAGTGCTGCATGCAGCAGGACACACTAACAAAATTTTATTGTTAACAGCCAAAAAAGTCAAGTATTTTAAAAAATCACAAGGAAAATTTTAATATATACGGGTTATGGATGCCGTTCTACTCAAGAGATTGCTGCAGCAGGTCAAGGATGGGACCCTTACGCCGGAGACGGCTGTGGAGCAACTGAAGTCCCTGCCTTTTGAGGCGGTCGGTTCTGCACACGTAGATCATCACAGGGAACTGAGACAGGGGATTCCCGAGGTCGTCTTTGCCGAAGGGAAGACCGTTGAGGAAGTTCTCCGAATATCGGAGGCGATCTACGGCAAGAGCGGGAAACTGCTCGTGACGAGGGCTGATGAAGAGATTTACAGGGCACTCGGCATCAAGGGAGCAGAGTACCACCGGCGTTCCAGGGTCATAACCGCCGGGGGGGCGAGGCCGGAAAAAGGCCTTGTGCTCGTTGTAACGGCAGGGACGTCCGACATTGCAGTGGCGGAGGAAGCGGCGCTTACGGCCTCTTTTCTCGGCAGCAGGGTGGAGACGGTTTATGACGTGGGCGTGGCCGGCATACACAGGCTGTTCGCCCATGTTGATCTCATCAGGGAGGCAAGGGTTGTAGTGGTAGCGGCAGGAATGGAGGGAGCCCTTCCTTCGGTGGTGGGAGGCATAACGGAAAGCGTGGTTATAGGTGTGCCGGTCTCAACCGGTTACGGCACCTCGTTCGGCGGGCTTACAGCGTTGTTTGCCATGCTCAACTCTTGTGTCCCGGGCATCGCGGTCGTCAACATAGACAACGGTTTCGGAGCAGGCTGCCTTGCCCACAGGATAAATGCCGGCTGCAGGCCGGGGAGTTGAACTTTCCTGTTGGAATCGTTTTAAATATCCTATGGCTGAACTGACTCCCCTCATGAAACAGTACTTCAGCATCAAGGAAAATCATGCTGACGCCATATTGTTCTTCCGTCTCGGTGACTTCTACGAGATGTTCGGTGAGGATGCCCGCGTGGCCTCCTCTGTCCTCCAGATCGCCCTCACAACGCGTGACAAGGGAAAAGACGAGCCCATCCCCATGTGCGGAGTTCCTCACTTTGCCGCGGAGTCCTATATATCGAGGCTCATAGAGGCCGGCTACAAGGTTGCAGTCTGTGAGCAGGTCGAGGATCCAAAGGAGGCAAAGGGCATCGTTAAACGGGAGGTCGTCAGGGTCATAACGCCAGGCACGCATACCCCTGAAAATCCGAAAGAGAACAGTTTCATCCTGAGCTTCCATCCCGACGGCAGGGTCCACGGGATTGCGATAGCAGACCTCTCAACCGGGGAATTCTTCCTGTACGAGACCGAACGTCCGATCGAGGACGAGATCCAGAGGTTCGAACCGAAGGAGATACTCTGCCCCTCGCATCTCAAGGATCAGTTTCATTACATGGACATCCTGGACGGCTGTTTCACCACTTACTACGACGACTGGTACTTTGACCACACCGAGGCATACAGGAAGATGCTCGAGCACTTCAGGGTCTATTCCCTCGAGGTCTTCGGCTGCGAGGAGATGCGGTCGGCGGTGTCGGCCTCCGGGGCACTCATCAGCTACCTGACCGAGAACCAGAAGGGGGCCGTCGTGCTCCGCAAGCCTGCGGTGCTCAAGCAGGGTGAGTTCATGTTCCTCGATTCCGTCACCAAGAGGAACATGGAACTGATACACAACATGAGGGACGGCTCATCAGAGGGAACCCTGCTCAAGGTTCTGGATGAGACCCTGACCCCGATGGGGGGCAGGTTTTTGAGAAATGCCATATTGAAACCACTCATAAACATAGAGGCCATAACGGAGCGGCATGAGGCCGTTGAGAACCTCATCGAAGACTATGAGCTCCAGGAGACCCTCAGGACCTATCTCAGACAGGTCCAGGACCTCGAAAGGCTTTCCACCAGGGTGCTTCAGCGGAGAGCCAACGCCAGGGACCTTATTGCGATCAAGACGTCCGTAACACATCTCCCGGAGATAAGAGACGCCCTCGGAAACGTACACTCGCTGCTTCTGAAAAGGATCTCCGCCGATGTCGAGGACTTCCGGGGACTGAAGGGCCTGATCGAACGGGCCATAAGCGACGATCCGCCCAACAGCCTCAAGGACGGAGGAATCATCAGGGAGGGGTTCAGACAGGATGTGGACGAGCTGAGAGAGATCTCCGGGAAAGGAAAGGACTATATCGCTGCCCTTGAGGCCGAGGAGAAGCAGTCGACGGGGATACCGACTCTGAAGATCGGATACAACAGGGTCTTCGGCTACTATATCGAGGTTACGAAATCCTACCTCCATATGGTGCCAGAGCACTATATCAGGAAGCAGACGCTTGTCAACGCAGAGAGATACGTCACCCCCGAGCTCAAAGAGTACGAAAACAAGGTCCTCGGTGCCGAGGAGAGGCTGAAGACCCTCGAGTACGAAGTCTTTATGGAGGTGCTGGAGGAAATATCGGATGCAATAGAAGGTCTTCTCAGAACCGCACAGGCGATCGGAGAACTCGACTTCCTCCTCTCTCTTGCGGTCACCGCAAGGAGAAACAATTATGTCAGGCCCGGTATCAACGGTACGGGCAGGATCGATATCACCGACGGGAGGCATCCGGTGCTCGAGCGCGTATCCCCCGGAGAGAAGTTCATTCCCAACAGTGCCTATATCGATACCGAAGACCACAGGCTCCTCATAATAACCGGTCCGAACATGGCCGGCAAGTCGACGTACATGAGACAGGTCGCCCTCATAGTGCTGATGGCACAGATCGGTTCGTTCGTCCCGGCTGCAGAGGCCAAGATAGGGGTGGTGGACAGGATATTTACAAGGATAGGCGCTTCCGACTACCTTGCAAAGGGCCAGAGCACGTTCATGGTAGAGATGATAGAGACCGCCAACATTCTCTACAACGCAACAAGGGAGAGCCTCATTATCCTTGACGAAGTGGGCAGGGGGACGAGCACCTTCGATGGAATCAGCATAGCGTGGGCCATAGCCGAGCACATAGTGAAGGAGATCGGGGCGCGGACCCTCTTCGCAACCCACTACAACGAGTTGACCGACCTCGGGTTCACCCTGGACGGGGTCAAGAACTATAACATCTCGGTCAAGGAGTGGGGGGATGAGATAATCTTCCTCAGGAAGATCGAAAGGGGGCCTGCCGACAAGAGTTACGGCATACAGGTGGCACGCCTCGCAGGCTTGCCCGAGCCTGTGGTGAAGAGGGCGAGAGAGGTCCTCGACAACCTTGAGAAGTCAGAGTTCAACGAGTCCGGCACTCCGAGGATCGCAGGCAGGAACGCACGCAGGCGCACGGCCCAGCTCGATCTCTTTTCCGTAAACTATGAACCCGTCATGGAACGGTTGCTTGCAATAGATGTTCCGTCCCTGACGCCCGAGGAGGCGGTCAGACACCTGACCGAGATCCGCAGGATGGCCGAAGAACTCGGGTGAGGAATTTTATGAGCCCGAAATGTTATCATTACCGACGATAACGTCGTCTGAATGAAGGGTTGGAAGATTATGGGAAGCATACAGATCAATCAATCGGTCGCCATCCTATGTGATGGAAACAACATTGAACGGAGCATACACGAGCTCTCGAAGTCCAAGAACACGATGATCAACTTCGACACGTTGATCCCCAAACTCCTCAACGACAGGGGGCTGAACAGGCTCCTTTACTTCCGCGAGGGCAAGTCCATATCCACGAAGTTTGCCGAGAGGCTGCACGAAAATTACTACGGGTCGGTCATCGCCTGTCACAAGTCCGCCGATATCCCTCTGTCCATAAAGGCGACCCAGCTTGCATCGAAGGTCGATACCATAATCATCATGTCGGGCGATGCGGACTTCGTGGACCTCGTCACGCATCTGAAGGGGGAGGGTGTCAGAGTGGAGATAGCCGCTGTAAGGAACACGACCGCAAAGATACTGATAGAGGAAGCGGATTATTTCCACGAAATAACCAAGGAGGACTGGTTCGTGTACAAGGCGCCGAGAAAACCGAGGATGAAGAGAAGCTGAGGATCGCCCCTTGTCATCCTCCGGTTTCCCTTGCCGTTTTCCCGTCCGTTCGCCGTTCGCCGTTTGCCGGCGTACAGGCTTGAAACGGCGCAATTTCTTCCGGAGATCCGGCGGCATCTCGCCTGCCGGTCAATACCTGTAGTAGTCGGGTTTGAACGGTCCTTCCTTTGGAATGCCGAGGTACTCGGCCTGCTCATCGGTAAGAGTGGTCAGTTTCACTCCCAGTTTGTCCAGGTGTAGTCTTGCGACCTTCTCGTCGAGGTGCTTCGGCAGCACGTAGACCTTGTTCTCATATTTGTCGGGATTGTTCCAGAGCTCCATCTGGGCCATGACCTGGTTGGTAAAGCTGTTAGACATGACGAAGGAGGGGTGCCCTGTGGCGCATCCGAGGTTCACGAGGCGCCCCTCTGCAAGTATGGTCAGTCTCTTGCCGTCAGGCCAGATCACCTGGTCGACCTGGGGCTTTATGTTCACCCTCTTGAGTGATGGGTCGTTGAATACCGAGGCGACGTCTATCTCTATGTCGAAATGGCCTATGTTGCAGACAATGGCCTGGTCCTTCATCACGTCCATGTGGTGCCTGCATATGACGTCCTTGCAACCTGTGGTCGTGATGAATATGTCGGCCACGGGAGCGGCATCCTCCATTGTGACGACCTCGTAACCCTCCATGGCGGCCTGAAGGGCGCATATGGGATCTATTTCGGTGACGAGTACCCGTGCGCCTTGCCCGCGAAGGGACTGGGCACATCCCTTGCCGACATCACCATAGCCTGCCACGACGGCTGTCTTGCCGGCGATCATGACGTCGGTGGCCCTCTTTATCCCGTCGAGAAGGGATTCGCGGCAGCCGTAGAGATTGTCGAACTTCGATTTCGTGACCGAGTCGTTCACATTGAAGGCCGGACAGCCGAGACGGCCCTCCCGCATCATCTCGTAGAGACGGTGCACGCCGGTGGTCGTCTCCTCGGATATGCCCCGTATCTCCCGCAGATACTCCGGGTATCGGTCGTGGACGATCTGGGTGAGGTCTCCGCCGTCGTCGAGTATCATGTTGAGTGGTTTTCCGTCAGGCCATACCAGGGTCTGCTCTATGCACCACTCGTACTCCTCCTCGCTTTCCCCCTTCCAGGCAAACACAGGGATGCCGCGGGCGGCAATGGCTGCAGCTGCGTGATCCTGAGTGGAAAATATATTGCACGACGACCAGCGTACCTCGGCCCCCAGCTCTACCAGTGTCTCTATCAATACGGCGGTCTGTATCGTCATATGGAGACACCCGGCTATTCTCGCTCCCTTGAGGGGCTTTTCCTGTCCGTATTCCTGTCGCAGCGCCATCAGCCCCGGCATCTCGGTTTCAGCGATGGATATCTCTTTTCTTCCCCATTCGGCGAGTGTTATGTCCGCTACCTTGTAGTCCTCGACAACAACCTTGTCCTCGATCATCAGATTAAAAACCTCCTGAATAGTTTTAACCGGATCATACGAATTGGGAGTGTAGGCCCTCATTGCAGGTCGCAGCCGTCAGAGGAGGATGGCTCTCTCGGGCTGGTCGTGCTTCCGAAGGACTGTCTTCGCATCTCCGACTCATAATATTATCAGGGTTTCAGCCGACAATTGCAAGTGTGCCGCAGGACCGTTCATGCTTGTCCCGTCAGAGCGTATCGGATCAGGACCCCCTGTCCCTTAGGATTCTTTTCCGTCCATATCTAAAATTCAAGATTCAACATTCAAAACTCGGGGTCATTTTTGCTCTAATGCGCTGCATCGACGGTGCTCATGCTATAATAACCGATGAGCCGCTGGATTAGTCCGTCGTGACGGCCCTGTACCGCCAGGCAAGCAGTGTGAGTCCTTGACGCTTCTACCTGACGCTGTGATGGTGACGGCTGTTGAATCGATCGCATCCTGTTTCGTGTCTTGAGGATAACGTGTCAACCGGATGGTTTTTCATCAGCCATCAAAAAGACCTGAGGAGGGTTGACGGAAGACCATGTGGCTGTACATAGGTCTGTGCACTTCCCTGAGCATCTGGATGGTTTTGGGCATACGTGTCTTTTCCGAGATAAGAAAGACCTACGACAGGGGGGAGGTGTTCACGGACAGACTGCTGAATGCCTGGTTTGTCATGTGGGCGTTTCACCACGTGCCGGTGATCCTGTCGTCGGTATACGGGGTATGGCTGATACCGTGCAACAGGACGTTCGCCTTGGCAGGAGGTTTGGTCGTCTTTGTGTTCGGAGCGGTTGTGCTGTCGGCGGGAATGATGGAGTTTCGTTCCCTGCGCAGAAGTTGCGGACAGGATATCTCGGGACTCGTCACCACGGGTATATACCGGTGGAGCAGAAACCCGCAGTTCGTCGGCTGGGTGCTGATGCTTTCAGGAATATCTCTCGCCGGCCGGTCCGGGCTGGCCTTTGTGCTCACCGGTGTCTTCACCGTCGTGATCCACCTCTACACTACGCGTATGGAGGAGCCCTACCTTGAGCGCCTGTATGGAGAGGAGTACCGCCGGTATAAACTGAAGAGTCCAAGGTATATCGGTGTACCAAGGAAATAAAGGGGGAGAGAAATGATAGTGGGTCTTACCGGCGGTTTCGGGTACGGAAAGACCACGGTGCTTAAGCTGTTCGAGAAACTCGGGGCTGCAGTGCTCAGTGCCGACGCGATCGTTCATGATCTGCTCAGGAGAGAGACCGTCAGGGATTCCATAGTGGAGATGTTCGGTCCTGACATTCTCACGGGGGGCGAGATCGACAGGAAAAAACTCTCCGCAAGGGTCTTTTCCGACGAAGGCAGCAGGAAAAACCTCGAGAGGCTCCTCCATCCCCTCGTTCTTGAAACTATAAGGCGGGCATACAGGCAGGCCGCAGCCCTGACACCGGAGGACAAGGTCGTCATGGTCGTCGAGATCCCCCTCCTCTTCGAGGCCGGTTTCGATAAAGAGGTGGATGCAGTGGTTGCGGTGACGGCTGACAGTGCCGCCGTGCGCATGAGATTGAGGAGAAAGGGTTTTTCGGACGAGGAAGCGATGAAGAGGTGTGCCGCACAGATGCCGGCTGAAGAGAAGGCGGCCAGGGCGGACTACGTCATAGACAACTCAGGGGCGCTGGAGGAGACGGAGAGGCAGGTCAGGAGGGTATGGGAGGATCTGATGAACAAGGCAAGCTGAAACAAGGGGCCGCCTACACTCGTTGTCAGGCACGCACGGCTTTCCGGGTCATCTCTTCTGCCCGTAGACGTCAAGATACCTGAAGTACGAACGAAGCACCTTCTTCACATAGAGTCTCGTCTCTCTGTACGGTATGTCCTCGATGAATTCGTCGACTTCACCGTACTGGTACGCCTTGAGCCATCTTCTGACGGCATTCTCTCCGGCATTGTAGGCCGCCACCGCCACGGGAACGGAACCGAATTCACGGAGCAGCAGTCCCAGGTAGTAACTGCCGAGGGTTATGTTGACCTCCGGGTCCAGGATTCCGTTGTCCGAGAGCACCTTCGTATCATAGCCTATGGATTTCGCCATCCTGCGGGCAGTATAGGGCATGAGCTGCATGAGTCCCAGTGCCCCGGCCCTCGATACGGCCTCTCTGTTGAATCTGCTCTCCTCGCGCATCACTGACAGTATGAGGAACGGGTTGACGTTGTAGTCTGACGAGATCTCGCTCACTATGTCACCGTATACCGCAGGGTAGAGGAGAAAGGAGACCTCGGGATACATCTTCAGCCTGCTTGCACAGCGGAACGACTCGCGGAACGCACCGAGGGACTGCAGGTACCTGCACACCTTCAGTCTTTCACCGTCACCGGCCGGCTTGTAACTGTAGACCTCTCTTACGGCGTATTTCCGCAGCCCTATACCGTTGAGCAGCTCGGCCCGCCTCAATGTCAGGGACAGGGTATAAGGCAGGTCTCCGAGTTCGACGGGATCCACTCTCGGCATGTTGATCGTGTAACCGTCGAAACTCAGGTCGTCCCGTCTCTGAGGGTTTGCCGTTTCACGCCCCGCGGATGTCAGGCTGACACCGCCGGACCTCATCCGGCCCAGGACGGTGTACAGGGGGTCACCGGTTATGCTGCTGTACAGTCTCTTTGCGTTCTGTCCGAGCCGTTCGAGCGATCTTGCCTGCCAATACAGGTAAGCAGGTCTCTTGTACGCGGCGTACAGGTCTCTGAAATTGTATGACGCGCTCAGAAAATTCCCCATCAGGTACTCCGTCCAGGCTATGTGCCAGAGGGATTCCTCCTGGCAGGGATAGTCGCGGTAGGCCGTCCTGAATATCTCCAGGGCATCGTCGAAATCCAGGTCCCGCCGCTTCTTGAGTCCCTTGAGCAGTAGTATGCTGCAGGTCTCAGCGGTCTTTTCATCCTGCTGCAACCTGAGCATGTTGTCAAACAGGTCGTAATCCCCGGATCTGTAGTAGGATATCGCCGCTTTCCGGATGTTGCCGGCCTTCTGATAGTAGAATGCGGCGTTCCTGTAATCCTTCATGCGGAAGTATGTATCGGCGAGAGACGCATACAGCGGCTTCCTTGCGTTTTCGGGAGTGCTGTCGAGCCTTCCGAGCAGCAGGGCTTCGGACTCTTTCAGCCTCAGGGCCCTCCGGAGGTTTCTGCTCATCAGAACGACTTCGTCAGTGGTAAGGTCGTCCGGTGAGACCTTCTCCTTCACCTCGGCATAGTATCTCCCGGCCCTGATGTACAAGGACCTGAAGACATCCTCAGCCCCTGTCTCCATTCCCGCCCTTTCGAGAGTCTTTGCGTAAAGGTACAGCACTTCCTGGTCATAAGGATAATCCCTGATATAATCCTCCATCACCTTCAGTGTGCTTGCGTAGACAGGAGCATCACTGCCGAAGCAGCCGCCTGTGGAGGTGCCCGGATTCAGCCTGGAGAGGATTTCGTACATCGCCTTGATCTTCAACAACCGTACATCCCTGGCCAGGTAGGAGTCGCGATAGAGATGGAGGAATTCGTCCGCGTCTGCCAGGCTCTGCCTGTATTTCCCCGTCGCATAGGCGCGGCGCGCACTGAGAAAGAGGAGATAATCACCGAGCATGCCCGCCTTTTCGGTCTCGACAACCAGTCGTGACAATAGTTCGCTGTATTGTCCGGCCTCCGGGGGTACTTCAAGGACTTCCTTGTCCGCTTCCGGGAGGGCCGAGGCATCTGCAAGACCGGTTAAGACCGGGAAGATGGCGACGGCAAGCAGGAGAAACAGAAGATCTCTATGTCCTTTCTTCATGATACGGCTGTCTACGGTTTCGATTTTGACCAGTCATATCTGCGTCTCTTCCTGTGGTGCACGTACTTGTCCGCAGACAGGGCTGCCACACAGCCGTTTGCCGCGGCGATAACCACCTGCCTGACCTCTACGCAGGTGACATCTCCTGCTGCAAAGACGCCGGGCAGGTTCGTCTCCATCATTCTGTTGGTTATTATGCATTCTTCGTCGCTTATGTCAACGGAGAAGTTGAGGAAATCGACCACGGGCCTGTTGCCGTGGAGGTATACGAAGACACCGTCCATGGGCATCTCCTTCTCTTCATCGGAGTTCCTGTCCAGGAGCCGTATCTTTTCGACTACTTCACCGCCTTCGATCGACAATACGGCATGAGCCGTCATGATCTTCAGCTTGTCGTTCTGAGGGAGTGGATGCCCGGGGGGCAGCTTCAGCGACTTCGACGGTGCTATCAGATACACGGTATCCGCAAACCTTGTAAGCAGTTCCGCTTCCTTCAATGCCTCCTCAGAGTCTCCCAGAACACAGACCGTCTTGTCCCTGAAGAAGGCTGCATCGCATATCGCACAGTAGCTTACGCCCTTTCCGAGAAACTCCTTCTCACCCTTGACCGTCGGCTTTCTGCCCATGGCGCCCGTGGCGAGTATAACCGACTTTCCAAGGAAGGTCCGCTCCATCGTGTAGATCTCTTTTATATCCTTGTCGAGATTGACCCCTATCACCTGGGTCTCGATGTATTCGGCCCCGAAACGTATCGCCTGTTCCCTGAATATGTCCAGAAGCTCTTTTCCCGAGACGGGTTCCTTCAATCCGGGGTAGTTCTCTATCCTGTCAGCGATGGCAAGCGCCCCCGCCGAGGGTGATTTATCGAGAATGGCTGTCTTGAGGTGGGCTCTTGCAGCATACTGCGCCGCAGTGAGGCCTGCAGGACCGCCGCCGACTATCAGAACGTCATAGGTTCCGTCTTCACTCATTGACTGCACCTCCGATCCTAATTGTCAAAACATGCCCGATCTCTTTAATTTTATCATAAACAGCGAGGTTTTTATCATACTGTGCCGACCAACGCCGGTCCTCCATGTGATATAATTGAGGGATCTGTTTCTCGATGTTGTTTCCGCCGGAAGCTGCAACCGATGACGACATGTTGCAGCGGTGTTAGGTTGACGGCACGTACGGGTAATGAAACTTCTGGTCAGCATACTATATCTGATAGCCTCACTGACGGTCTTGTCCCACGGGATCATAATCTATCAGAACGACCGGAAATCGAGTATAAACAGAAGCCTTTTCCTCTTTTGCCTCGCATCTTTCTTCTGGCTCTTTTTCGCCTTTCTCGCAACCTATTCCGACAGCTACGACAGGTCGCTCATGTTCTACAGGATATGTTACGTCGGAGTGGTGTTCATCCCTTCGACATTCTACCACTTCGCACACGAGTTCGTAGGCAGAACGTCGGCCGGGAAAGTGACGTTCAGGTATGTCTTGTCAGCCTTCTTCGCCTTTACCGTCCTGGACGGCCGATACATGATAAGCGGCCTGTACTCATACCCCTGGGGGTTTTATCCTGCAGTGGCGAATCCGCTCCATGCCGTCTTTCTGCTCTTTTTCCTCCTCACGCTCTTGCCCACCCTGGTCCTTATATACAGGGAGATGAGGAGATCCGAGGTCACCTCCATACAGAGGATAAAGCTCAAGTATATATTCACGGGATTGGTGGTTGCGGCCTTTGCATCAATCGACTTCCTGGGCAACTACGGTATTCCCGTGATGCCGCTCGGATTCCTGTTCATGTCGCTCTTCACCTTCATACTCACTTATGCGACCATCAGGCACCAGCTGCTGGACATAAGGGTCGCATTTACGCGAGGGTTCCTGCTTTTCGTAACCGCCGTAGTCGTTACGGGTGTGCCGTTTCTTCTCGGCATGAAGCTTCTCGGCACCGGACTATGGGTGGTTCCGGTATCGGCAGCCCTCATACTTGCCGCCTCCGCGCCGCTTTTGTATATCTACCTTGGTGAACGCACCGAGAACCTGCTTCTGAAGCAGCAGAGACGTTACCAGCAGACCCTGCTGTATGCATCACACGGCATGCTGTACAAGAGGGACCTGAACGGTCTGCTAAAGTTTGTCGTTGTGTTGCTGACCATCGTTGCGAGGCTGAGATATGCAGCAATCTATCTGCTGGATGAAGAGACGGGGTGTTTTGAACTGAAGGCGGAGAGACCCAGGGTTCCGGAGAAACCGGTAGTGCTCGACAGGTACAATCCCGTAGTCGTGAAGATATCGCGGAAAGAGATACTGAACAGGGACGAGCTCCTCAGCAGGCGCGAAGGGGGAATGCTGGTAGACGTCATGAACAGTCTCAATGCCACGATCGTTATACCGTGCTGTACGAGGCGGGGGATCGTCGGGTTCCTCGCCTTTGGGAACAAGAGGTCGGGTCAGCACTTCACCTCCGACGAGATAGACACATTCCTCACTCTCTCCAACCAGTTCGCCCTTGCAATAGAGAATGCACTCTACCTCAAGGATCTCGAGAAGGCCGGGTCCGAGCTCTTCCATGCCGCCAAGATGTCATCGCTGGGAGCCATGGCTTCCGGACTGGGACATCAGATAAACAACCGACTGCATACGATCATGCTGGCCGTGGAATCACTCAAGATCGTCTACTCCGACACCTTCGATGAGAGGGGCAGGGAACTCATCGATTCCATAATGAACAACATAAAGCTGGCCGAGGATACGATCGAGAAGCTCAGGAAATACGCCAAGGCCTCCTCTGAAGGGGTTTCTCCCGTATCGTTGAGGGATGCCGTTGAAAGCGCTTTCGAGATGATGAGGATAAAGAGTTCGGGTTTCGGCAGAATAAGGCTCGAGGTCGATGTGGATGATTCCATCATGGTTCGGGGCAACCCCTCTCAGCTCAGGGAAGTCTTCTTCAACCTCTTAGACAATGCCGACAATGCCATACGGCAGTCTCTGCTGAAAGGCTCCGCCATAAAGCCGAAGATCTCGATACGGGCAAGGAGGATCGAAAAGGAGACGGTGGAGGTCGAGGTTGAAGACAACGGCATAGGCATCAAAGAAGAAGACATAGACAAGCTGTTCGTCCCGTTTTATACCACAAAGGCGTCGTCTTTGCACGGCAGCGGCCTCGGTCTCTATATCGTGGACAAGATAATCGAGCTGCACGGTGGATCGATACGGGTGGAATCGTTCGACGGCAGGGGAACGAAGTTCGTCATCAGGCTGAAAGGGGCCTGAACGGGATCAGAACCGTCTCAGAATGTTGTAGAAGGTATCCCTCTGGGCGGGACCGAATCCAGCCCGTCTTATGGCGTTTATTATATCGTCACGTGTAACCGTGTATGAAACACCCGCCGCCTTGACCACGTTTTCCTCTATCATGGTTGAACCGAAATCATTTGCTCCGAATCGCAGGGAGACCTGGGCCATCTTCAGACCCTGCGTGACCCATGATGCCTGGATGTTTCTTATATTGTCGAGATAGAGCCTTGAGAGGGCGAGGACCCTCAGGTAGTCGACGGCCGTGGCTGATGCGGTTGACGCTCCTCTCTGTTTTGCTATTTCGGTATTGCCGGGCTGGAAACTCCAGGGGATAAAGGCTGTGAATCCACCGGTCCGGTCCTGGAGCCTCCTTACTGCATCGAGATGCTCGATTATGTCTTCATCTCCTTCAACAGAGCCGAACATCATGGTGGCAGTGCTCTTTATCCCTGCTTGATGGGCCACCTCCATGACCTCAAGCCACTCGGACGCCCTTATCTTTGCCGGACTCAGCACTTCTCTCACCCTGTCGGACAGGATTTCAGCCCCTCCACCGGGGATGGAATCGAGCCCGGCTTCCTTCAGGGTGAGCAGCGTTTCCCGGAGGGTCATCCCGGACTTTCGGGCGATGTAACTTATCTCTGGCGGTGAAAATCCGTGCACGTTGATACTGAACTCCCTCTTTATGGCTCTGAGCATACCGGTATAGAAGGACAGATCCAGGTCCGGGTTGAGCCCTCCCTGCAGCAGTATCTGTGTGCCTCCCTGTTTAAGGGTCTCCCGTATCTTTTCAAGGATCTGTTCCTCGCTCAAGACATAGGCTTCAGGGGAGCCCGGCGTCCTGTAGAATGCGCAGAACCTGCATCTGTTCAGACAGACATTGGTATAGTTGATATTCCTGTCGACTATGAAGGTGACGAGCCCTTCCGGATGAAGGCCCTTCCTCATCCGGTCGGCCCTCCTTCCGAGCTCGAGGAGGTCGAGGTTTCTGAACATGTGCAATGCGGTCTCTCTGTCTATTCTCATCTCGTCCTTAACAGGCATGGTGTTCTTGAAACGGTGAGCCGGCTCCGCGAAAGATCAGGCCGTAAAGACCAAATATTATATTGTTAAACGCAGCGCGCCGTCAATGCAACGCAT
>JAADGG010000052.1 GCA_013152485.1 Nitrospirota bacterium
TGAAGCGGTATGACGTTGATGAGAGGGGAGAGCGAAAAGTGCGCCGACGGCACTGTTATCAGGTCGTCGACCTTGTCCCGCAGTGACTCCGGCTCGTCGGTCACCGCAATCACCCTTCCGCCGCGAGCCTTCACCTCTTCGATGTTCGAGAGGGTCTTTTCGAAAAGGTTGTCCACGGGGGCGAGCACCACGACCGGCAGGCCCTCCTCTATCAGTGCGATGGGACCGTGCTTCATCTCCCCGGCAGGGTAGCCCTCTGCGGGTATGTAAGATATCTCCTTCAGTTTCAGGGCACCTTCGAGGGCGATAGGATAGTTTATCCCCCTTCCCAGGTACAGGAACGCCTTTGCGTAAATGAGGGTCCTTGCCAGCTCCTCTATAGCCGAGTTCATCCTCAGTGTCTTCTCCATGAACGACGGTATCTTCAGGAGCTGTGACCGGAGTGTCCCAGCCTCTCCGGGTGTCAGCCGGCCCATGCGTATTCCGAGTGCTATCGCAAGGAGACAGAGAGCGCTTATCTGGCACGTGAAGGCCTTTGTGGAGGCCACACCTATCTCGGGGCCGGCCCTCGTGTACAGGACGGAATCCGCCTCCCTGGATGACGTGCTCCCTACCACGTTGCAGATGGTGAGGGTCCAGGCCCCCCTCTTCCTTGCCTCTCTCTGTGCGGCGAGGGTGTCGGCGGTCTCTCCTGACTGCGTGATCGATATGAAAAGGGTGTCGTGCTCGATGATCGGTCTCTTGTACCGGTACTCGGACGCTATCTCCACGTCAACGGATATGCGGGCGATGTCTTCTATCATGTACTTGCCGACGAGGGCTGCATGATACGAGGTGCCGCAGGCGACTACCTGCAGCCGGTTCAGCCCGATCGTCTTCCTTACCGTGAGTCCGAGATCATCGAGCATCCTCTCGGGGTCGTCGGTCCACTCCCGGATGGTATCCATTATTGCACGCGGTTGTTCATGGATCTCCTTCAGCATGAAGTGATCATAGCCGTCCTTTTCTGCCATGGACGGCGTCCAGTCGATCTCTACGGCCTGTGTCTCGACGGGTGTGGCTTCCGATGAGTCGAGATGTCTCAGTTCGATCCCGTCACATCCAATGGTGCAGATCTGTCCGTCCTCCATGAAGATGAATCTCTGCGTGTACGGAAGGAGTGCCGAGACATCCGAGGCAAAGAAGTATTCCCCGTCTCCTATTCCTATTACGAGAGGGCTTCCCCGCCTTATGGAGAAGAGGGTGTTGGGGAGGGCTTCATTCATTATGCCTATGGCAAAAGTGCCCCTCAGTTGTGCAACTGTCTCTTTTATCGCCTCCAGCATCGAGAGGTTCCTGCGGAGGTACCTCGAGATCATCTGGGGAATCACCTCCGTGTCCGTATCTGAAGAGAATTCGAATCCCTCGTCGATCAGGTGCGCCCTCAGGTTTCTGTAGTTTTCGATGATCCCGTTGTGTACCACAACGATACCGTTAGTTCCGTGCGGATGGGCGTTTCTTGACGAGGGGACACCGTGCGTGGCCCATCTCGTATGCCCGAGTCCGACGAGGGCGTCCGGTGCAGGATGCGGCAGGATCTTCTGAAGATCCCTTATCTTGCCCTTTGTCTTGTAGATCTCGATCCCGCTGCCGTTCTGAAAGGCTATGCCGGCGGAATCATACCCCCTGTACTCGAGCCTTTTCAACCCCTCGATCAATATAGGCAGAGAATTCCTCTTTCCAACGTACCCGACTATTCCACACATGTTCCCTCCTTGCCCTGTTTTTTCATCCGCATAGAGGCCCTCCTGCGCCTGCATCTGCTGAGTATTTTCAAAAGCAAGAACTGTGCCCATTTTTCTTGATATTTAAGGGGATTTTTGCGTATAATCTTTAACATGAACTTGTCTCCGGGGGGCTTCTGCGCAAAAATGCCCTTGGAGTTTTCTTGTCCGTATTCAAGTGTGAAGGTTGAAGGAGAAAGGCCCTGACGGCCATGGGTGATGGCAACATGTCCGTCTGAAGACTCTCACTTGCCATACATGTTCCTCTTGTAAGGGGGTATTCATGAATCAAGCCTACAGCTTTTGTACAGACGGCAGGTTATGCATAAACTCCTGGGGAAAAGAGATATCAGAGGCTACCGGAATGCCTTCCAGTGCGGTGATTGGAACGGAATACTACAAGATCCTGCCGAGAATACTGGACGACGACAGGGATGCCCTTTCAGTGGTGCTGAGGGAGAAGAGACCGTTGAATATCAGGGAGTACTCCTTCAACTGTCTCCACGACCGGGTCAAGGCCGACATAACCATAGAGCCGTCAAGGATCGACAACGGCAGTGTCGAGGAGCTGAGGGTGGAGATCGTTCCTTACTCGTCCTGCCTGATGGCGAGGAAACTGCAGAATTCCCAGCGCCTGATAGACATAGGCAAGATAGCGTCCACCCTTGCCCACGGCGTCAGAAATCCGCTGAATGCCATAAAGGGCTCCGTTGTCTATCTTCGGGAGAAGTACTCCAACGAACAGACGCTCGTGGAGTTTACGAGAATAATGGAGGAGGAAATAACCCGCCTCGACAACTTCATATCCAAGTTCCTGAGTACGTCCGTGTCCGTAGCCGGACTGTCAGAGTCAGACGTGAATGTGCTGTTGAAAAAGGTGGAGGTGTATACGTCACTTCAGATTCATGCCAAGGACATAACTGCAGCCTACGAGTACGGTAATGTCCCTCTGGCGGCCATCGATTCGTTCCAGCTGGAACAGGCGGTGCTGAACGTCATCAACAATGCCATCGAGGCGATGGGTTCCGGAGGCCACCTTGCGGTGAGGACCGCGACGAGGATGGTCTCCGGCAATGAATACGTCTTGATAGAGGTCTCTGATACGGGCCCCGGCATGGCGGACAACGGCGTGAGTGACATGTCCAGGGAAGACAAGGGACGAGGGTTCGGACTCTTCATCACGCGGGAGATCCTGCAGTATTACGGCGGATTTCTCGAGATAAAAAGCAAGAAGGGCGCAGGGACCACCGTTGGGCTGTATCTTCGAGTCAGTTCTTGAAGAGAGGGTGCTGAATGGGTAACGGAACTGTCCTGATCGTAGACGATGAGCCGAATGCCATAAAGGTGCTCTCTGCAATACTCCTGGAAGCCGACTACAATGTCCTCGAGTCGTTCGACGTAGATACGGCCCTGAGGATACTCGATCACGAGGACGTGGACGTGATAATCACCGACCTCAGGATGCCGGGCAGGGACGGAATGGAGCTCTTCGAGTATGTTACGGAAAAATATCCCGATATCCCCGTTATATTCCTTACGGCTTACGGAACCGTCGACTCTGCGGTACACGCGATCACGCACGGGGCCTTCTACTACTTCATCAAACCCCCAGACTATCTCAAGCTGAAGAGCATCCTTGCTCGGGCGGTCGAGCAGAGGCGTCTCAAGCGGGAGATCGAGACGCTCAGGAAGAGGCTCGCAAAAGAGACGCCCCTGCCGAGGATTATCGGCAAGACTCCCCAGATGCTCAAGATATTCAACACGATCGAGGCAGTGAAGGACTCGGAAAGCAGCGTCATCATCTGCGGCGAGACCGGTACCGGAAAGGAACTGATCGCGCGTGCGTTACATTTCGGCAGCGGCAGGAGGGACAAACCCTTTGTTGCAGTAAATTGTGCCGCCATCCCGAGGGACTTGCTGGAGTCCGAGCTTTTCGGGTACGAGAAGGGGGCCTTTACCGGTGCTGTCTCGAGGAGGATCGGCAGGTTCGAGGAGGTCGCAGGCGGTACCCTCTTCCTCGACGAGATAGGGGAGCTCGAACTCTCCATCCAGGCGAAGCTGCTCAGGGTCCTGCAGGAGAGGGAGATCGAAAGGCTCGGAAGCAACAAGAAGATCAAGGTCCACTTCAGGCTCGTCTCCTCCACCAACCGCGATCTCGAGAAGGAGGTCAGGGCGGGTAACTTCAGGAAAGACCTGCTGTACAGGCTGAATGTGATACAGATCAACGTTCCGCTGCTCAGGGAGAGGAAAGACGACATCCCCTTGCTGGTGTCCGAGTACGTCAACGAGTTCTGCGTCAGGGAGAACAAGGTGCTCACCGTCTCCGACGAGGTGATGAGGATATTCCAGGAATACCACTGGCCCGGCAATGTCAGGCAGCTGAGGAACGTCATGGAGAGGGCCGTGGTCCTTTCAAAGGGAGACACAATTACTCCACGTGAACTTCCCGAGGAGTTTACGTCGCTGAAAGAGTCGAAGAAAAGGGACGCCCCGGGCAGTACCTTCAAGACCCTGAGCGAGTTGGAGTTTGAGGCTGTGAGGGACGCCCTGAGGGCCTGCAACGGCAACAAGTCGAAGGCTGCAAGGATGCTGGGCATATCGAGAAAGGCCCTTTACAAGAGGCTCAAGGACTGGAAACTCTCCTGAGTGTATCGTTAAGATACAGTATTTGTATTAAAAATCTTTAATTTTAAGGGAAAGCGTGGTCTGTTTCTTTTCGACACACTACGGCTTTCCAGGATGGGTATGGACGGGGTGTGTCGGATGGATACATATCGGGTCGTGCGGCACGGTGAGTTCGGGAGTTTTTGTATGGAGTGCGGCTAAAACGGGGGGTCTGCGGTTCAGGTATCGAATTTGCTTACAACATAACACGTCATGCCAGGTGCAAATGATAAAGCGATACTCATAATCGATGAGTCGGGGTTCACGCGGGTCTGTTACGCCATCCTGGAGTTTGAGGGATACGGCGTGGAAACGATCGCCGACTCGTCCGACCTCGCCGTGAGGCTGAACAACAACGAGTTCGGGCTGATAATCACCAGTTATCCCTATGGCGCATTCCTTTTCGAGGACATAAAGAAGAGGGACATTCCCACCATCATCCTGTCCGATCATATCAACAGTGACCTGATCTCCATACTCGAGAACTTCGACAACTCGTACTGCATGATAAAGCCCCTCGATTACCAGAAGTTCATGTCTCTGGTGAAGAAGGTGATGCGAGGGGACCTGAACGCCCAGGGAGGTTATGCGATTGTCTAAGAGGCATTTTCTCGTTTTTCTCGTTCTTCTCCTCGCTCTGGGATGTGCCGAGAAGTCGAGGGAGGAACTCCTGAAGGAAGGGATTGCATACATAAATGACGGCAATCCGCGGGGGGCCATCGTCCTGCTGAAGAACGTCCTGGAGAAGGACAAGAACTTCTTCGAGGCGAGATTCTACCTTGCAAAGGCATATCGCCTGACCGGCAAGTTTGAACGGGCGGAAAAGGAGTTCCAGAAGGTCCTCAGGCAGGACCCCGACTATTCGGATGCGCGCCTGGAGCTTGCAAGGGTATACCTTTATACCGAGAGGCCTGACGAGGGCATAGAGGAGGTGGAGGGCTTTCTCGACAAAAACCCGGAAGTCGCAGAGGCGTACGAGGTACGCGGGCAGCTGTACCTTGCCAGGGAGCAGGTGGACGATGCCGAGGCCGACTTCAGGAAGGCGCTGGCGCTCGATCCCGAGAGGATACCGGCCAGGCTTTACCTGGCACGCATATACATGAGAAGCGGTGACGGCGAAGAGGCGAGGAGGTTGCTGTCAGAGGTGATCGAGCGGGACGGCAAAAACACCAGGGCGTACTATCTGCTGGCGAGTCTCGAGACATCCCTGAACAACAGGGCCGGGGCGCTTGAGGCGTATCAGAAGATAACCGAGATCTCTCCAAACGACGTCAACGCCCTTTTCCGGGCGGGTTTGTTGCATGTCGACAACAGGGAACTGAAGGAGGCCGGGGAAACGGCCGTGGAGATTCTCAAGAGGTTCCCTGACCGGCCGGAGGGCTACAGGCTGAAGGGGATAGTCGCTTTCTACCGGAGGGACTTCAAGGAAGCCATTACCGCCCTGCAGAAGGCCGCCAATATCCAGCCGGATATGAGGACATACTATTTTCTCGGGCTGGGCTACTATGGCAACGGGGACCTCGAGATGTCGCTGAACTGGTTCCAGAAGACCGTTGACCTTGCCCCGTCTTTTGTCCAGCCGCGGCTCATGATAGCCATGATATTGCTGAAGCAGGGCAGGGTGGATGAATCCATCGCAGAGAGCAGGCGGATACTGAAGATGGATGACAATATGGCGCTCGCACATAATGTTCTGGGCAGCGCCTACATGGTCAAGGGGGAATATGAGGCGGGAATGAAGGAGTTTGACAGGGCCGTGGAGATAGACCCCGAGCTGGTGGATGTCTATATAAAGAAGGGGCTCTTCATGATCAGCAAGGGACGGTTCAGGGAGGCCGAGACAGAGCTCGAGGCATCCGTGAAGATAGCTCCCGATGTGCTGAATACGAGGCTTCTGCTCGCTTCCTACTACATGAAACAGAAAGAGTACGGAAAGGCGGTGGAGACTCTGAGGGGCGGTTTGGGAGAGAAGGAGCGGAAGACGGACGCCGTGCTGTACAATTACATGGCCTCTGCACTCATGGCGCAGAAGAAGTACGGTGATGCCCTCGAATACCTGCAGAAGGCAAAGGATATCGAACCTCGTTACTTCTCCCCCTACTTCAACATCGCCGGGTATTATATTCTCAAGGGAGACTACGACAGGGCCATGGATGAATACAAGGCGGTACTGAGCAAGTCTCCGGGAAACCTGAAGGCCAACCTCAAAATGGCTGCCCTGCTCGAGATGAGAGGCCGTGACGACGAGGCTCTCGGCTATTACAGGAGGGCGAGACAGACGAACACCCCGGGAGGGTTCATGGCCCTCGCCAATTACTACATCAAGAAGAAAGAACCGGCAAAGGCCGTTGAAGTCCTTGACGAGGCTGTCAAGGCCGTAAAAAACAACGTTCCGGCCCTTGAAATGAAGGGACGGATATATCTGTACGAAAAGAGGTTTGACGATGCCCTGAGGGTTTTCGAGGCCATGGAGGCCGTTTCTCCCGAAAGGGCCTTTCCCTTGATCGTCAACACCTACATTGCGAAACGGGATTACAACGAGGCCCTGAAGAGGATGAAGGAGAGACAGAAGGAGCATCCGGATGATCCGGAGCTGATGTCCGAGATCGCCAGGGTCTATCTCCTCAAGGGAGAGACCTCCAAGGCGGTGGAGGTTGCAAACGGGTTGATCGAGCGTAAACCGCGTTCTGCATACGGCTACACCGTGCTTGCGGTTGTTTACATGGGCATGAAGAAGATGGACAAGGCCCTGGAGGCGCTCGAGAAGGGACTCGGCATCGACAGCCGCAATGTCAAGGCAAGAATGATGCAGGCCTCCATTTACGCTAGGAAAGGCGAGCATGCGAGGGCTATCGGCATCTATGAAGACGTGATAAGGGACAATCCCCGCTATATACGGGCGATCTTTGCACAGGGAACCCTGTATGACCTCATGGGAAGGAAAGAGGATTCCGTCAGGAAGTACCTGCAGGTCCTCAAGATCAAGGAGAACCACGTGCCTTCACTGAACAATCTTGCATATCTCTATGCAGATGGATACGGCAGCAGGGAGGATGCGCTGAGGTTTGCCTTGAAGGCATACAGCATTGCGCCGTCCAACGGCAGCGTGATGGACACCCTCGGGTATGTCCTCCTCCGTAACAACAGGGCTGACGACGCCGTCAAGGTTCTCGAAAAGGCCGTTGCGCTTCTTCCGTCGAACCCCACCGTCCGATACCATCTTGCTCTCGCCTACAGGGCAAGCGGTAGGGACGGAGCAGCTAGGGAGAGCCTCGAGAAGGCCCTTGCGGCGGAAAGGAGCTTTCCCGAGGAGACGAGGGCGAGAAAGCTTCTCGGAAAATTGCTCGGGGAGGGTGGGCGTTGATGATGAGAAAGGTTTTCCTGGCGATGGTCTTTTCCATGTCGATGCTTTCAGCGGCCTTTGCCGGCGGGTATCTGATAGGGGATGGCGATACCCTGCAGATATCGGTTTGGGGGGAGCCCGAACTGAGTGCGTCCACCATTGTGAGGCCTGACGGCATGATAACGCTTCCGGCAGTGGGCGACATAAAGGCCTCAGG
>JAADGG010000066.1 GCA_013152485.1 Nitrospirota bacterium
ACCCGTCTGTCAGGTGCGCCTTCTGCGGTGAGAAGGTCATGGAACCGAAGGCCAGATCGAGGGACGGCAAGGCCGTCTGTATTCCTTGCGCAGAGGGAAGAGGCTGAAGGGAGCCGAATCCCGGAACCGCTTATGTATGAGTATCAGAAGACCAACAGATTCTTCGCACAGATTGCAGACGACATAAAAGAGCTCGGAGCCCGAGAGCTGTCCGAACTCGGGGCAACGGCTGTCAGCCCCGAACACAGCGGGGCATATTTCAACGCCGATAAAGAGACCCTCTACCGGATCAATTATACTGCCAGGATCACCTCGCGGATTCTCGCACCCCTCGTATCCTTCAACTGCAGAACCACGGAACAGCTGTACAGGAATGCACGAAAGATCAACTGGGCTGATTTCTTCTCCGAGGAAAACACGTTTGCCGTCTTCAGCAATGTCTCAAGCAGCACCATAAACAACTCTCATTATGCCGCCCTGTGTCTGAAGGACGCCATAGTCGACTCGTTCCGTGAGCGGACCGGCAGAAGGCCTGATGTCGACAGAATAAGGCCGGATGTATGGCTGAATCTTTACATAAGGAAAGACAAGGCCACCATCAGTCTGGACACCTCCGGAGGCTCACTGCACCGGAGGGGATACCGGGAGGAGGCCCTTTCAGCCCCCATGCAGGAGACCGTTGCCGCTGCGATCATCAGATATGCCGAGTGGGACGGCTCGGTCCCCCTGTATGATCCGATGTGCGGCTCCGGCACCCTGCTCTGCGAGGCCCTAATGCATTACTGCAGGATCCCTTCCGGCGTCTTCAGAAAACGATTCGGGTTCGAGTTCCTGCCGGACTACGATGAGGCTCTCTGGAAAAGGATCAAGGAAGGGCTCGATCAACGGGTCCGTGCTTTGCCGGCCGGTCACATCTGCGGAAGCGATCTGTCGTCAAGGGCCGTAGAAATAGCAAAGGTGAACACCCTCAGATTGAGATACGGAGACAGGATAAGCCTCAGGGTGCTCGACTTCAGGGAGAGCGAAGGTCTGAAGAACGGGGTCATCATCACAAACCCCCCATACGGCATACGCATGGGAGAGAGGGAAGAGCTCGCCCTCCTTTACAAGTCTCTCGGTGACTTCCTGAAGAAGAAATGCACGGGGTCCACCGCGTATATCTATTTCGGAGAACGCGAATTCATCAAGAAGCTGGGGCTGAGGTCGAAGTGGAAAAAACCGTTGAAGACGGGCGGCCTCGACGGCAGACTGGTAAAATACGAGATCTTCTGACCGTGGAGAATCGACGGACAATGTTCCATTAGCACAGCGCCGCGTGTTAAAATAACCGCCTGATTAGGGATCAGAATCCGGAGGCAGGCCGGCATTCGTCCTGGGGAGATCTGATGCAGAAACTCATTGAAAAGGCCGAGATACTGATTGAGGCCCTTCCGTATATCAGAAAGTTCTACGGAAAGACCTTCGTGATAAAATACGGCGGGGCGGCTCAGGTAAAGACGAGTCTGAAGGACGCATTTGCGCAGGATGTGGTCCTGCTGAACTATATCGGCATCAATACGGTGATCGTGCACGGCGGCGGGCCGAAGATATCCGAGATCATGAAAAAGATGGGAAAGACTCCCACCTTCATTCATGGACAGAGGGTTACCGACGAGGAGACCATCGATATAGTCGAGATGGTCCTCGGCGGGCTGGTTAACAAGGAAATAGTCACACTCATCAACCGTCATGGTGGAAAGGCCGTAGGCTTGACCGGAAAGGATGCCGGATTGATCCGTGCATCAAAAAAAGTCATAAAGAGGCCTTCTCCGGAGACCGGGACCGATGAGATCATCGACCTGGGGCTCGTTGGAGAAGTGGAAGAAGTGGTCCCTGACGTTCTGGTCGGCCTTGAACGCAACGGGTTCATACCTGTAGTCGCTCCCATCGGTGCAAGTGCCGAGCAGGAGACGCTGAACATAAACGCCGACTATGTTGCGGCATCCCTTGCCTCGGCCCTCAAGGCAGAGAAACTGATATTGATGACGGACGTGCCGGGAATCCTCGACAGCAGGGGAAAGATCCTGTCAACCGTCAAGAAAAAGAACCTGAAGAGGCTTTTTGACGACGGAACCATATCCGGAGGGATGATCCCGAAGGTGCAGGCCTGTATCGATGTGCTGAAGAACGGGGTTGGAAAGACCCATATTGTGGACGGCAGGGTGCCGCATTGCCTTCTGCTGGAGATTTTCACCGAAGAGGGGATCGGAACCGAGATCGTCAGGTGAGAGGTCAGGCCCGCACAGCCGGTGCCTATGCCGCAGGTTGTCTGGACACTGAAGCAACGTATGTAGGAGGTCTGTATGTCGAAAAAGGCATTGATTATAATCGATATGCTGAACGACTTCGTGAGGGAAGGCGCACCCCTCGAGGTGCCGGATACAAGAAAGGTCGTACCGGTCATCAAACGGGAGATCGAAACCGCCAGGAAGAACGGCTGGCAGATTATTTACATATGCGACTCTCATGATCCGGATGACAAGGAGTTCAACCGTTTCAAGTGGCCGGTGCACGCCGTCAAAGGCACCAAGGGAGCACTTATAATAGATGAGTTGAGGCCTTCCAACAGCGATATAATCATCGAGAAGACCACGTATTCCGGATTCTACAGGACAAAGCTGGACAGTACCCTCAGGGCACTCAGGATCGACACCCTCCGTATCACGGGATGCGTCACCCACATATGCGTGCTATTCACGGCTTCCGATGCGGTTCTGAGGGGATACGACGTTGAAGTGGTGAAAGACGGGGTTGCAGGCACCGCTCCTGAAGACCATGATGCCGCTCTGAGGATCATGAGGAATGTGCTGAACGTGAAGGTCTTGTCCGGCGGTTACTGATTCGCCTGCATCACGAACCTGCGGTACTCTTCGACCGATGATTTCTGTGCGGTCTTTCGCAGCGAATTGATTTCATCGATGTTGCGGCACAAGAGCGATACTATATCGGCGTCCAGAGCCCTGTCGTCAGCCATGTGTCTGAGGACCTCTATAGTACGGTCCCTGCTCATCCCCTTCCTGTAGGGCCGGTCCTCTGTTATGGCGGTGAAGACGTCCGCAACCGCCATGATTCTCGAACCGAGTGAGAGATCGCTTCCCTTGTGATGGAACGGATAACCCGATCCGTCAATCCTCTCATGGTGAAAAGAGCCCCACGCATTGATGGTATCGAGCGCGCTTATGTGTTCAAGTATGCGGAAGGTATAGAACGTATGACTCTTTATGACCTTTATTTCTTCTACAGTCAACCGTGTCTGTTTCTCCAGTATCTCAACGGGTACGGCAAGCTTGCCGAGATCGTGCAGGTGTCCGGCGATCCTCATGAGTCTGCACTCTCGCTCGGAAAATCCTGCCAGACCGGCCAGTGCCACGGCAGACACGGCAACCCCCGCTGAATGAGTCGCCGTGAACCGGCTCCTGAAGTCGATAATCTGGCGGAAGAGGTCCGACAGGCAGAGCAGCCCCTGCATGTCCAGTTTGACGGTCTTCAGCTTCGCCATTCCTTGAAGAACCGAGCTTATTGAATGTGATGCCACATCCAGCCAGAAGTATTCACGTGTGGCAAGGCTGTTGAAGACCTCTACGAGCTGCGGCATAAACATCCTGCCCGACTGCTCGTTTATCCTGCTGATAATGGCGTTTCCCTGGCCGAGGACCTCCTGCTGGTTGTTGATAAGCACCGCCACCCGGTCGGCCAAATGCAGGATGTGACTGCCAGTCGGCACTTCGTTTCCCCTGAATTCAACACCCTTTCCGTTGTTCCAGGGGACATGATGGTATCGTACGAGTCGTGCTGCTGCCGCGAGCGGGTCAAAGCCCTTCAACAGCATATACCCCAGTTCGGCATGCCTGTATGGGTTCTTCGTCTCGAACTCCAGGAAGTCGATTCTCTCTTCGATGGAAAGTGCACCGCTGTCATGCAAGGCCCCGGCCAGTATCAGGTCGCTCTGTTCGTCGACTGACAAGCCGAGCTCTGCCCCGATGCTGAATGCGATGTAGGCCACACGCTCGTGATGATTGACGACTTCGGGGCTGATCAGGTCCATCGCCCTCGAGAGGCACTTTATTATGTCGAACAGGCGGACCTGAGGCTCTATTATCATCTGCTCCCGCTCCCTTCACCGAACATGTGGGGAGCAATCTCAACGTATCGAGCTGTAACCTCCAGGAACCCCCCTCTTTGAGAAGACGATCTGCCATACCTGATTCTTCCTTGCGCGGAAGGAGCCGGCGCAGGAGAGCAGATAGTACTTCCACATCCTGTAGAATCTTTCGTCATAGTTTGATTTTATATTATTCCAATTCCGCTCAAAATTTCCATACCATGCCATGAGGGTCTTGTCGTAATGGGCACTGAAGTTGTGCCAGTCTTCCATAACGAACACCCCTTCTATCGAGTCTCCTATCTGCTTTATCGAAGGCAGCAGGGAATCCGGAAAGATGTACTTGTCGATCCAGGGGTCCGTCTGAACCGCTGATTCATTACCGCCTATGGTCTGCAGCAGAAACAGTCCGTCATCTTTCAGGCAACGATCCACGACCTTCATGTATGTCCTGTAGTTCTTGTAACCTACGTGCTCGAACATTCCCAGGGATACAATGCGGTCGAAACTTCCTGTAACATCCCTGTAATCCTGAAACCTGATCTCCACGGGGAGCCCCCTGCATAACCTGCTGCCCAGTTCCACCTGCTCCCGGGATACCGTTATGCCGACCACCTCGACATTGTAGTTCTCCGCAGCATACTTCGCAAAACTTCCCCAGCCGCAGCCGATGTCGAGCACCCTCATGCCAGGCTGAAGACCGACTTTTCTGCAGACCAGGTCCAGCTTCTTCTCCTGGGCCTCGTCGAGCGTCTCGGCCTCCTTCCAATAGGCACACGTGTACACCATGCGCTTGTCGAGCATGCTTTCATAGAGGTCGTTGCCGAGGTCGTAGTGCCTTTTGCCGATATTGAAGGCCCGTCTCTTGGACTGCATGTTGACGGCCTTGGACAGCAGGATCTTGAACAGGAACGCCCGGTCCTCTCTGACCTTCTTCGGTATCTGGGCACGCAGTATCCGGAAGAAAAACTCGTCAAGCCTGTCGCAGTCCCACCATCCGTCCATATAGGACTCTCCAAGCCCGAGAGAGCCCCGGAGCATGACCCTCCGGTAAAACCCGTCGTTATGCACCTTCAGGTCCCACGGGTTCCCCCCGTTGATCTCTATTCCGGCCAGAGCCAGGATCTTTTCCACCATATCCCTGTATTCTTCGCTCATTTTTCAACGGTCCTGAGTTCAAGTCTCTACGGATAGCCGTCTTCCCACCTGTGCGTGTGTGACGGATACTCGGTGCGTGTCAGATGAATGGAATGTACAACAACCTCGGCTGCGTCTTCCTGCCGTCCCTCCCTTTATAGAGTTAGGTATAACAGATCAAGCGACCATTGTCAAGGAAGATTCCCTACCGTTTGACTGCAGCCCCCTAACGGCTCCGACAACTGGTTTGTCCATTGACTTTTCAGTCCCTGCTGAAATAGTATGCTATAGTTGTGAATTATTTATGAACACCATGATGCTGCAGCCAAAACGCAATGCCGCGTGTCGTACTGCCGTGGCAGGGTGAGGCATTGAATCCGCACGAGCAAGGAGGACCGATATGGAGGTGAAGAAGGAGAAAACAGTAGAAGGCAGGATCATCAGGGTCATCAAGGGAGACATTACCGAGCGTGATGTAGACGCCATCGTAAACGCCGCAAATTCCCGTCTCAAGCACGGTGGCGGGGTTGCAGGTGCCATAGTGAAGAAAGGCGGCCGGGTGATACAGGAAGAGAGCGACAAGATAGGGTTCGTCTCAACGGGTTCGGCCGCGGTGACCACAGCCGGGCGTCTTCCCTGTAAGGCAGTGATCCACGCTGTCGGTCCGCGTATGGGTGAAGGTGACGAAGACAACAAACTCAGAAGCGCCCTCCTGAGCGCTTTGCAGCTCGCATCCGACAAGGGCTTCAAGAGCATCTCCATCCCTGCCATAAGCTCGGGAATCTTCGGGTTTCCAAAGAACAGATGTGCAAAGATACTCATTGGTGAGGCAAGGAGATTCCTCGAGACCAGGCCTGACACCCCGCTTGAGGTCATAGAGTTCTGTATATTCGATGATGAAACCCTCGGGTACTTCCTGCAAGAACTTGAATCCCTGGAGTGACTTGATCCGGGTGCCAGACCCGTGGCTTGTTGATACACGCGGCCTGACACCCGCCTCTACCGGACATGCAGGCCTATTCGACCTTTACCTTCTTCTCCCTCTTCTTGGCCTCTTCAGTTTTCGGAATCCTCACCTCGAGTACTCCGTCCTTGAATTTGGCCTTGGCCTTGTCTGTCTGAACTTCTGCCGGGAGACGGAAAGTGCGGCTGAATGAACCATATGAGCGCTCCAGCCTGTAATAGTTCTTTTTCTCTACTTTCTCCTCTTTCTTCTTCTCGCCGGAGATGGTTATCGTACTCTCGGTCAGACTCACGTCGACGTCATCCTTCTTGATTCCCGGCATCTCAGCCTTTACAACTACGTCATCCCCTTCTTCGTAGATGTCCACAACCGGGGATACCTCCTCGAGCTCCGGGAATCTCAAGCTCGGAAACCACGTCGGACCCAGCAAAGAAAAGGGTCTTCTGAAGACGTCCTCTATCCAGCGCTCCATCTCCTCAAATGGTGCAAGCATTCTCGATGGTTCCAACCGTACCAGTTCTTTCGACTCCTTTTTCTTTGCCATAACCCACCTCCTTATAAAATTAGATTAACCCCCATATTTCAAATATATTCCTAATTATTGCAGATGTCAACCTGAAAGACCGATGGTTTTCATCCTTTATCAGGAGAGAATCCATAATAACACTGATTAATGATGTTTTTCTGCTCTTTTTGCCTCCTCCCACATCATGTCCATCTCCTCCAGGGAACACTCTGAAAGCGACCTGCCCTTCTCTCTTGCCATGGTCTCCATGAAGGTGAATCGGCGTACGAACTTGGCTATCGTCTTCCGGAGAGCCTCGTCAGGGTTTATGTCGACAAAACGGGCGAGGTTCACAAGCGTGAAGAGGATGTCACCCATTTCCTCCTCTATCCTGGCTTTATCCCCTTCCCTCAGTGCAGACCTGAACTCGCCGATCTCGGATTCAACCACATGAAATACATCTTCAGCCCTGTTCCAGTCGAACCCCACCCTAGACACACGCTCCTGAACCCTGTGAGCCTTCAGCAACGACGGCAGGTTCCGTGGAATACCTTCGAGAACCGACTCCTTGAGCTTGCCCTCCTGTCGTTTGTGTTCCTCCCATCGGTCGAGCACCTCGTCGGCAGTATGGAGCCTCTTGCCGCCGAAGACATGGGGATGGCGGGAGACCATCTTTTCCGCAATCGTCTCGATAACGTCCCCAATGTCGAACTCACCCCTCTCCTCGGCTATCCGGGCATGAAAGACTATCTGAAACAGGAGGTCTCCGAGCTCTTCCTTTATCTTTTCGGGATCATCCTCCTCGATAGCCTCAAGCAGCTCGTATGTCTCTTCTATGAGAAAAGGCTTCAGGGACTGGCGTGTCTGTTCCCTGTCCCAGGGACAGCCGTTTTCAGACCTCA
>JAADGG010000067.1 GCA_013152485.1 Nitrospirota bacterium
TCCCAACTGAGCTACAGCCCCACTCGGATTATATAAATTAAAGGTTTCGGAGGAGAATTGTCAAGAATCCCCTCCTTGCCTTGCTCGATCCGGCCCATCCGCTCCAGCCTCCTTTTTCATTCGGCCGCCGTCTTCACGCTGCCTGTATTGAATGGTCAGGAGGCTGTCCCTTTGCCGTCACGGCCTGCCGGCAGGCGGTAGCTGGCTTTGTTGCCGGGACACCAGAGATTCAGCATCCGTCATGTGTTCACAGGGCACAGCCGGCTGGCTGCCACGCGGCTTCCGGCTCCCTCTGCGAAGGAGAAACATCATGGGTACGGAGCGGCCGAAGCCGGCAAGGATGTACAGTAGGTGGTCGGTTGCTCCAGTAGACCACCGTGTGAGCGCCCTGCCCTTCAATGTCTACTATACGCCGTGCATGTCCTGGACGGCGTCTGCCAGCCCTGCCAGTGTTACTATTGCGTCAGGCCTCGCTGTCTTCAGGGCGTTGTAGAGCGAAGCGGCTGCCCCGAAAAGCCCCTTCTGGAAAGAACAGTAAAAGGAAAACGAGCGCCCGTAGTCACCTATGTGCACCCTGTCTACATAGCAGAGTCCCTTGCAGGCGCCGCGTATGGGACAGTCCCGGCATACCTCGATCTCCGAGATCTCCGGCGCTGCTGCCTCGAGATAGTGCTCCAGATTCCTGTCCACGATTCCCAGCGAGCAGTCCCCCAGGACCCAGCCGGGGAGATTGATGAACTTGAGGCACGGATAGAAGTGTCCGCTTCCGGACAGGCCGAGATAGTTCCTTCCGGCTCCGCAGTAAAACGGTGACGGTTTGTAGCCACAGAGGTATCGGAGGTGGTTTTCGATCTGGACTATGCGCGGTGCGGTGTTGATTGTGCCGCTCAAGCTCATTTCGATGAGATCGTCGACGAGGGATTCCATCTCCTTTTTCATTCTCAGGATGTCTTCAGGAGCAAAGTATCCATCCGCCGTCGAGTCGTGAATCCAGAGGGGGAAGAAGTCGACCCTGTCGGCGCCGATCCTGCTGAAGAGCTCATATACCTGATGGAACGGTGTGCCGGGATGATAGACCGAGTTCACGGTGAAACGTATGCCTTCGTCTTTCAATGTCTCCAGACCGGACACGATCCTGTCGAAGCTTCCCCTGTTGTCTTTGAACCTCCTGTGCTTGTCATGCACCTGCGGAAACCCGTCCAGGCTCACCCTGATATCGAACCCGTGTCCTTTCAGGAACCTGCAGACTTCGCTGCTGAAGCATGTTCCATTGGTGGTCAGGTGAAAACGGGGACGGAATGACGATTCTTCTCCCTTTCTTTCAATGTAGCCGACTACATCGTGAAGAAGCGGAAAGTTCATCAGGGGCTCTCTGCGGCCGAAGTGGAAATCGAGGCCTCCGGCCCTATAGGATGCCAGGTTGTCCAGGAAGAAGTCGATCCCCCGGTACAGTGCCGGGGGGTTGACCGCTGGGAGCGCGTCTCCGCCGCACACCACTTCGAAGCAATAGACGCATGCGAGATTGCACTTGTCGGAGATGTCGATGGCGAGTGAGTTAAACGGTCTCTTCATGGATGGATGACAGTTCGGTGTTTATCATGTTCGCAAGCCGGTCGTGGAATTCCTTGGAGACCATGAGAGCGAGCGCTTCCGGTCTGGTTTCCGAGATCCGCTCGTATATGTGAGCAGCAAGCCTGATTTCTTCACGGATGTACTCGCAGAACCCCCTGCCCTTCATCTTCCACATGGCTGCACAGCCGCCACCGCAGTAGTACCTGTCCGGACACCTGCTGCACGACTCTTTGCCCTCGAGGGCGTGCCACCTCCTGAACCGCTCCACCGCTTCGGTGGAAAGGCCGTTCCAGACGTCACCCAGGCGACAGCTGTTGTCCCCGACAAGGAGAGTGCATGGGTATACGTCACCGTCGGCTGCAATACCGAGCACGCTGCTTCCTGCTCCGCAGAACTCCTTCCTTCGCACTCCGCGCCACATCTGCAGAACACGTGAATTGAAGCGGTAGTCCAACGGTTGCCGTCCCTCTGTCAGCTGCTCTATGATGTCGTCCGCTACGAATGCGAGGTCTTCAAAATACCTCTTCCGGTCTTCTTCGTCCAGGTCGAGTGCGTCGCCCGGTCCGGTCCGGATGTGCTCTGCCTTGATGAAAGCCGGAGAGAGGGACTTGAGATACCCGTAGGCTGCGGCCAGGCTGTTTTCCTTGTGTATGACCGAACTCAGCCCGACCGTGATCTTCTCGTAGGACTTCAAAGCCCGTATCGTATCGAGCACCCTCTGCGAGGTCGGCAGGCCGTTCTCTCCTGTGCGCATTCTGTCATGAACGGCAGGTGGTCCGTCGCAGCTGACCAGCACCGAAAAGCCGAGCGAAGCCAGAAACCCGGCGATGCCCCTGTCTATCAGTGTCCCGTTGGTGGTCACCGCAAAACGCGTCTTTTCGGCGCCGAAGATTGAAAGGGCCCTTTCGGATATATGTCTTACGGCATCGAAGTTGAGGAACGGCTCCCCGCCGTAGAAGTGAAGGGTTATGCGCTCGTAGGACCGGCAGTATGCTTCCATGAACGCCAGGCAGGCTTCCTGGGTCTCTTTCTCCATTTTCGGTGCCGGTGAGCTTTTCAGTCCGTCCGCCACGAAACAGTACCTGCACCTGAGATTGCAGGAGTGAGTCGTGTTTATCAGTATCTCGCATTCTCTCGAGTCGCCGATGAGAGAGGCTGTAATCATGCCCTCAGAACTCCTCTTCCCCCACAGAGGGTTAAGTGCCGTCATGAACTCCGGGCACGGGTCCGTCGGACACTCTGCACCGATGCAGTGCAGGCCTGCAGGGATCTGCAAGGCATGCAGCACATCGAGGGTGTCTGGTGATCGGTTTTCCCCGGTAACCCCGTCACGCAATGCCGCACGGTCCGTTTGTGCACAGGATGCTCTCGCTCAAGAGGGAGATCTTGTCGTCGATGGACTGAATGAATCTGAGCATCCGTTCATCCAGGTTCCTCAGTATGACTTCTTCTTCCTCTTTCTTCAGGTCGAGCCGCTTTATGACCTTCACAGGGTTTTCAAACAGCTCGTCCCTGAATCTCGGATCGATTACGGCACGGTTCAGTATCTCCCTGGTCTTGCTGACGACGATCGGGTTGTTCTTCTGAATCCTCCTTCCCTTTTCCCTCACGGCATACCTCCTTTCGATGACGTTTTCAAAGGTGGCCTCTTCCTCCGGTGCCCTGGCAGGCTTGCCGAAAGACGAATTCGCAAGGGTGAGACGGTAGACCGCCCCTACGGTCCGCGGGATTGAAGCCTCTGCCTGACTGGATGTTCCCCTCCTGAAGGATCGATACGGCACACAGTCTGACAGGCTGTCTTTACCACTGCAGCCCGTTTGCTGCCGCTCGCATCTCCGCGTCCATCACATGCGGCTCAACCGCAACGGAACGCAGCCCCCCTCGCGACAATAGTCTAACCGGCACGTGCACGACACCGCTATGCTGTCCACGTGCGTTCAAAGGGATGAGACGACCGCATGGGTCCGCCGCCCCCTCCGGATTAACCTGACGATACACACATCTTATCACAAGCTCCGGTCAAAGGCAAGCCTTTTCCCGAGCGTCCGCATATTCGTTCGGCAGCCCCTCGGGCGGCGACTCACTTGTCTCAATGCATCACGGTGTCACGCATCCGGAACGGCTGTCAAGACGGACAGGAACGTGCGCTTGCCGTGCAGTCGGTGTTCACCGCTGCCATACTTCCGGAAACCTGACCCCCATGGTTCCGAACTCGATCCTCGACGCTCTGACGATGACGATGCAGTAGGCCGGGTCATCCGGGCCGCTGAAGTAGTTCTTCAGGTCATCGAACCAGAACGCCTCACGCTCGGCCTTGTCCGTCGAGATCTCGGCCGTCCCCTCTACCTGCAGCCAGTTCCTCGCGGTCTCGAGGCTCGATGCACCGAGGGAGATGTGTACGTTGGGGTTCTTCCTCACCTGTGCGACCTTTCGCGACTCCAGGTGCGTGCAGAAACGGAAGACGAGATCACCGTCGGCCTTTCCCATTACGTAACGCACCCACGGTTTGCCGTCCTCCGTGACGGTTGCAAAGTTGATCAGCTGCAGGTCCCTCGCTGCCTCGAATATCTTCTGCTTCAAGTCACTCATTTCGCCCCTCCTCCATGGACATGATAAACGTCCGGGTCTTATGCATGCACGACAATACCGTCCGGTAAAACAGTGTGTCCCCTCTCCTTTATCGAGAGTTCCGAGTTTTTACCGGACACCAGTACTTGCACGAAAGAACTCCCTGCAGCTGGCCGAGACCTCCCCCACGCCGACCCTGCATGATCCTTTCCGTTAAGCCAGGGCCTGCTCGATGTCTGCCATGAGGTCTTCGCAGTCTTCTATCCCCACAGAGAGACGGAGCAGTGAGCCGGTGATCCCGAGTCCCGCACGCTCTTCATCGCTCAGCTTCTCGTGGGAGGTGGCCGCAGGCGAGCAGATGATGCTCTCGACCCCGCCGAGGCTGACGGCCGGCCTTATGAGCCGCAACCTCCTGATGAACTCGGCCGGGCGTGTCCTTCCTTCATCGACCTCGAAGGATACGACCGCTCCGAATCCCTTCATCTGGGTCCTCGCCGTCTCGTGACCGGGATGGCTTTTGAGCCCGGGATAGTAAACCCTCTTCACTTTCGGGTGCTCCTGCAGGGACTCGGCGATCTGCCGGGCGTTGCGGCACTGCCTTTCGACCCTGACGGCGAGCGTCTTCATGCTCCTTTCGAGCAGGTAGCAGTCAAGGGCGTTGAGGCTGCCGCCGAGGTTGACGGCCGAGTTCCGTATCCTCTCTATGAGTGTCCTGCCGCCCACCACGGCACCGCAACAGATGTCGCTGTGTCCGCCGAGGTACTTGGTGCCGCTGTGAATCACGAGGTCGATACCGAGTTCGGCAGGGTTCTGGTTGATGGGTGTTGCAAAGGTGTTGTCTATGACGGTGACGATATTGTTTCGCTTTGCCGTTTCGGCCACAGCCCTTATGTCCGTGATCTTGAGGAGCGGGTTGGACGGGGACTCGATGAAGATCATCCTGGTCTCATCCCTTACGGCTTTCTCGATCTCCGAGGCGTCGTTTGATACGAAGGTATAGCCGATGCCGAACCTCTCGAGCTCCGAGGTCACGAAGTGGTGGGTGCCTCCGTATATGTCCTCCTGGAGGACGGCGTGATCTCCGCTGCCGAGGAGTGCAAGCACTACGGTGCTGATCGCGGCCATGCCCGAGCCGAAGACCAGGCCGTCCTCTGCGCTTTCGAGCGCGCAGAGCTTCTCCACGACGGCACGCTGGTTCGGCGTGTTGAAGTAACGCGGGTATACGGTATGTGCCGCATCCAGGTACTCAAAGGATGTGGATGTGAACACGGGGGTGTTCACCCCCCGGGTCTCCCTGTCCCTGCAGGTGCCGCTGTGTACGCATAGAGTCTCTTTTTTCATTACCGGGTCCGCTTGCCGTCAGTGCTTGAAGAGCCGCTGACCTGTAAAGACCATGGTTACGTTGGACTCGTTGCAGGCGGTGATCACCTCGTAGTCCCTCTCGGAGCCTCCGGGCTGCACGACTCCGGTGATGCCTTCCTTTATGCCGACGTCGACTCCGTCACGGAAGGGAAAGAAGGCATCTGATACCATGATGGAGCCCACAAGTCCGCCCTTTGCGCGCCGTGTCTCCTCGTCTATCTCGTCGAGGGCGGCACGGTCGCGCTTGCCCCTGGCGGCCTCGAGCTCGAACTGTTTGTACGGGATGCCGTGGCGGCGGAAGCAGAGGGCGTCTGCGTGCTTGGTGTATGCCTTGAACACCGCGATCTCAGCCACCCCGACCCTGTCCTGCTCGCCCGTGCCTATGCCTACGGTCACACCGTCCTTGACGAAGATGACGGAATTCGACGTGACCCCCTGCTGTACGTGCCAGCCGAAGAGCATGTCTTCATACTCCCGCTCGGTCGGCATGCGGGTTATGGCGTATTCCTTACCTTTATGAGTGGTTCTTGCGGGCTGGAAATCCTCTTTCGAGCGTATCCTGTTGATCTGGGACTGCTGGACTATGATCCCGCCGTCGATCAGTGCCTTGAACTCGACCACCGGCAGGTATGTACTTCTGCAGCTCGTTAATCGTGCTTATCCTGACGATCCTCAGATTCTTCCTCTTTGCAAGTATCCCGACGACACCGTCCTCGAAGTCAGGGGCGGCGACCACCTCGAGGTAGTTTTCGCTCACGAGCTCAGCGGTATCCTTGTCCATCGGCCGATTCACGACGAGGCAGCCTCCGAAGGCAGCGATCCTGTCCGCCATGTTCGCCCTGTCATAGGCGTCGACGAGGCTGTCGCCGCACGCGACCCCGCAAGGATTGTTGTGCTTCATTATCGCCGCCGCCGGCGTGTTCATCATGAACTTGAGTATGTTGAGCGCATTGTCCATGTCCGTCAGGTTGGTCTTCCCCGGATGCTTGCCGACCTGTATCATGTCCTCTTCCGTGATGCTGCTTACGAGGCCGTTGCCCGGCGTGATGAACTCGCACCCGGCGAGGACGAGATTGCCGCCGGCGAGTTCATAGAGCGCTGCCGGCTGATCGGGGTTCTCACCATAGCGGAGACCTTTCTCCACCACTTTGCCGGTTGAGGCATCCGGAATCTTCCACGTCTTCTTCCTGTAGGTGAGGGTCTGGTCTCCGAACGTGATGGTCATATCTGATGGAAACGGGTCTTCCACGATCGTACGGTACATCTTTTTCAGCTCACTCATGAAGCCTCCTCTTCAGATCTTTTCTCTTTGTTCTGACTCTCTGTGCATGAGACGAATCCCGGACCGCCGTGGTTGCCGCGGTTCAGGGGATACCGGCTGCTTGTGCAGGCATGGAATATTATTTACTCAATCCGGTAAGATAGTCAACAACACGCATCCTGCCTCATTCCCCGGGCCGGGATGCCGCTCGTCTGGAGGAGAAGTGCACGCCGTGACAGGACTTGTCTGTGCAGTAGGGCTCGAATGCGATGAGATACGGGCGGGACTCTCCCGCAGCAGACGCCTCGAGTACGGCGGCCTGGTATTCTTCAGCGGCCTACTGAGCGGCAGGCGCGTGGTGCTTACAGCCTCCGGCGTTGGCAAGACCAACGCGGCCCATGCCGCCACGCTCCTTATCGAGAAGTTCCGGCCCGCGATGATCGTGAACTTCGGTGTGGGCGGTGCATATCCGGGGACGGGTGCCGGTGTCTGTGGCATAGCAGTCGCCGACAGCGAGATATACGGAGACGAGGGGGTTGTGACCCGTGACGGCTTCAAGGATATGAGGGACATGGGCATGGCGCTTGTGCAGGCACCCCCCGGGTCCGACGTCGGAGCCGGCAGGCGCCGCAGGCGTATCTACAACAGGATACCCATACAGCCGGTGCCTGTGAGGAAGGCATACAGTGCCTTGAAACGGCTTTCGTTCAGTCCCCTGAAGGGTCCATTCGTCACGGTCTCCACAGTGACGGGTACTGCGGCAAGGGCGGCTGAGCTTCAGGCGATGTACGGCGCCGTCTGCGAGAACATGGAGGGCGCATCAGTGGCCCATGTCTGCGTTCTTCACCGGGTGCCCTTCCTGGAGATACGGGGCATGAGCAACCTGGCGGGGGAGAGGGACAAGCGGAGGTGGAGGCTCAAGGAGGCGGCCGTTGAGTGTCAGAGGGCCGTCATGGGTGTGCTCGGCCGGTGGTGACAGGCACTGTCGCGCCTGGTCCCGTGCGTCCGGTCAGCGCGGCCGGCCATGCATGTTGGATCAAGACAGGATGTCCGTGAAATGAGCTGTTGTTTGGATACAATAGTGTCCGGTAAACAGTGTAAGTCCTTATTGTATAGTTTCTGAGTTTTTCCCGGACGCTATTGTGCCGAAGTAATAACATCCCCTCTCCTGCCGTGACTTACACTCTTTGATCGAACAGTGTTGTTCGCGGACATCTTTTATGATATGATCTAATGCGCCATGTTGAAACTGCCGGCATGAATATTATAAAATCCAACGCGGCCGGCAGCGGATGAGATTCGGTCTCTGGACCGGACGTGATGTTTTGGGTTATAATTAGTAGCTACATCTGTTGAGCGCCGAAGTGGTGGAACTGGTAGACACGCAAGGTTCAGGGTCTTGTGGAGGCAACTCCGTGGGGGTTCGACTCCCCCCTTCGGCACCATTCAGTCATCGGTTTCGGCCGTGTCTCTCAGCCGGCTCCTTTATAGTTTCCCCTTGGTCGATGGAACACCTTTCCTTTCCTTGTCTATTGAAGTGGCTTCATGCAGCGCCCTTGCAAAGGCCTTGAAGATGGCCTCGTAGATGTGATGCAGGTCCCTCCCGTACACCACGGCTATATGCAGGTTCATCATGGCATGTGTGGACAGTGCCCTGAAAAAGTCCTCGAACAGTGCAACGGGGAGATCCCTCAGGGTTCCGTCGGACGGCGGTGTGTTGTAGATGAGGTACGGTCTGCCGCTCAGGTCCACGACCACCTCTGCGAGGCTTTCGTCCATGGGGATCTTGGCAAACCCGTATCTCCTTATCCCCTCCTTGTCCCCGAGCGCCTTGCTGACGGCGCTGCCTATCGTTATGCCGATGTCCTCCATCAGGTGGTGGTAGTCGACTTCTATGTCTCCGGTCGCCTTCAGCTTGAGGTCGAAAAGGCCGTGATGGGCCATGAGCGAGAGCATGTGGTCGACAAACGGTATTGATGTGCTGATGTCGTGTTCTCCGCTGCCGTCGATGTTTATCTCCACGCTGACATCGGTTTCGTTCGTCTTTCTGTCAATCTTTGCCTTTCTCATGTTCGGTTCCTCCTGACGGGTTTGTTTGAAACTTTGATTATACAGGAACGGAAAATTTTCTTCAGCCTGTACGGCCGCGGCGTATCAGGCGAGGTATTCGTTCACCTTTTCAGGGTCAAACCTTTCGGATGTGAGGATGTTCTTGACGAGTCTCAGTATGCTCAGGCGCTGCTCGAGTGTCAGCTTGGGGTAGAACAGGGGGTGCGCCACCACCGCGCCCCTGAATGCATAAAACGGGGCGACCACCGAAAGGATCTCCTCGTCTCCCGTAGAGCCGACGTAGCTTTCGAAGAACAGCCGCAGGGCCTCGAGGAATGCTCCCCTTACACGGTTGAAGAACATGATCGAGTAGAATATGTAGTTGATAGTCAGGGCGGTCACGTCATCGGCGGCCTCTCCCCAGGGGCCGCGGCTTCGGTCGAGGAGCACGAATTCGTTGCCCGTGAACCATATGTTGCCCGGGTGGAAGTCCCCGTGCACCTGGCAGAGTCTTCCGTGCAGGGGCTTCAGCCTTGCCCTCCAGTCCACGCAGAGCTTCTCTATATCGGCCATCTCCCGGTGGCTTATGACCCCGTCGGGGTATGAGTCGAAGACCCCCATCAGGCACTCGCCGTGGCCTACGGTGTCGCGCAGCTTTCTCCAGTAGAGTGTCTTGGACTCCTTCTTGACCGAGTGGATCTCTTTCAGGTAGGCCGTAAGTGCGAGGATCTTCTCCCTGTCCTCCCGGTCCAGTCCGTCCTTCCGGCTCATCTGCTCGAGGTCGTGAAAGTAGCTGACGCCCTCGGCCTTCTCCATCAGCAGGAAGTACTCCTTTCCGCCGCTTACGGACTTGACGGAGCCGTCGGCCTGCAGCGAGAGCACATCGAGGGGCTTTACGTGCCGGGGAATCGTGCCGTATTCGTTGTATGCGAGGAGGAAGACCGCCGCCCTGTCAGACGGATAGTCGTGCCCGAGTCCCTCGGTTGCAAGGCTTTTGAGTATGTATTCCTTGCGACCGCCGGGGGTGTCGAACGTGAGGGAGAAACCGGTGCCGTGCGCGCCCGAGCCGAGACGTTCTATCCTTATGAGCCTTGTGCCCTCGTAGGCCCTTGTCAGGTATGCCTCGAGCGCATCCTTGCCGATCATGCCGGCTTCAGGTCCTATCTCGCCGGACACCCGGGTCCTCCGTTCAGCAGCTTTATTACGGGAAAACCGTCTCCGTATATCTCGACGATGTTCAGGCACCCATAGTCCTGCTCGATCCTGAAAATGTTCTCAAGAGGCAGGCCCATGAAGTGACACAGTATGATCCTGTTCACCCCGCCGTGTGCCACGATCCAGAACATGCCTCCACGGTGTCTTTCTATCAGGCTGTTGACCGCACTCAGGGTGCGCAGTTCGACCTCGAGGGTGCTCTCTCCTGCAGGCGGGCTGAACCTCAGGGGATCCTGCTTCCAGCGGCTGAACTCCTCGGGATATGCCTCGGAGATCTCCTCGAAGCTCATGCCCTCCCATCTGCCGAAGCTCCTCTCCCTCAGCTCTGGCACGACGACGGGCTCGAGCCCCAGTGCGGCTGAAAGGATCGAAGCGCTCTTCATCGCCCGCTTCAGGTCTGAACAGTAGACGGCATCCACGGTGCGGTCCAGTCCGGCCAGGTTTTCCGCCAGGCGCTGCATACTCCTCTCGCCTGCCTCTGACAGCTCGACGTCCATGTGTCCTTTGTATCTCCGCTCCTCCCCGCCCACGGTGTGGCCGTGGCGTATGAGAAACACGGTGGTTGTGCCCTGGTCTTCTATCATGCTCTGTCTTTCCGGCCTCCGCCCTTGCCGAAAACCCTCAAGGGTGACCGTGAGTGGGCCGGCAGGCCTTGCCGCCTATTCCTCCAGCCGGTCGAGTATGCCGGCTATTTTCTCGAGAATCAGCTCTATGACCCGCTGTCCTTTTTCACTCGAGGCCTTTCCGGGGTTTCCCCATACCCCGCCCGGCCAGTACTTGAGCTTGTCCTTCACCACCATGGGCTTTGGAAACGATGGATACTCCTCACTTGAACGCCCCTTTACGAGTTCAGGCCTGATGGCGAGCATCACGGAGGTCTCTATCTCTCCTGCGTGGGAGTCGTTTTCTGTCTCTGCGATCTCCGAGAGCTCCTTCCACAGCAGCTCGTACGGCGAGACGACGGCGATCCTGACTCCTTCGAGCTCTTCAACGAGTACCTCGGCGACCTCCTTCAGTGCGTTCATGTGCAGCCCGCCGCCGTGGCCCGAGACGAGCATGAAGTTTCTGATTCCCTTCCGGAACGAGTCCCTCACGATGTCGAGTGTCAGCCTCCTGAGTGTCTCCGGTGTGATGGAGATCGTGCCCGGATGAAGCCTCGTCGATGTGCAGACTCCGTAATGCAGCGGCGGAGCAACAAAGACGCTTCTTCGTTCCTGCAGCAGCCTGAGTACTTCCACCGCTATCATGGTGTCTGTTCCGAGCGGGAGGTGGCTTCCGTGCTCCTCGACCGTCCCGAACGGGATGATGAGGGTCTTCGTCTTGCTGAGCCCCTCCCTGAATTCCTCCATGGTGATCAGTTCGATATCCATCGTCTCCTCCTCAACTAACAACATATAACAATCCGTAAGTTTTATCAAGTTGTCGCGGCTGCATGGACGTCAACGGAGGAAAAAATCACCTGACTAATGATACAATCTCTCCATCATGAAGAAAGTGATCGCCGTGATAGGAGGCAGGCGTGTAAAGAAGGGCCTGCTCGCGGTGGCCGAGGAGGTGGGAGGGCTGATAGCCGGCCGTGGAGCCGTCCTTCTGTGCGGAGGACTCGGCGGCGTCATGGAGGCCTCGGCCAAGGGGGCCAAGGACGCCGGAGGTATCACCCTCGGTATTCTCCCCCAGGACGACAAGGAGTCAGCCAACCCGTATATCGACGTCCCTGTCGCTACTGGACTGGGAATAGGCAGAAATGTTATCATTGCACGCACTGCCGATGCCGTTGTCGCCATCGGCGGTCAGTACGGCACTCTCTCGGAGATCGCCTTCGCCCTGCAGCTGAAGAAGCCGGTTGTCGGGATTGAGACGTGGGATATCGAGGGCGTGGTGAAGGCCGGGACCCCTGAGGATGCCGTCAGCAAGATATTCGATAGTATCGACAGTTGATTCATCACGGCGTGAGCCCCCTTAGCTCAGTAGGATAGAGCACAGGATTCCTAATCCTGGTGTCAGAGGTTCGAATCCTCTAGGGGGCGCCAAAGAATTGATAAGATTTCATGATTTGCAGATAAAATTTTTTAATTTGACCAATCTGCTCAAACTGTTTTAAGGTTTAATGCCCTTGCAAAGGGCGTGCTGTTTGGTCTTTTCTCTGCAATGCTCTTTAAACCCGGAGTGTCTTTTTAGAGTTAAGGAAAATCTTAAACGGAGGAGGAAATCATGAGTATGAAACATCAGACACCTTTGCTTGATGAACTTGAGAAAGGCCCCTTTCCGAGCTTTGTCAAGGAGATCAAGAGGGCGGCCGAGCACTCGGACTATGCCCAGGATCTGCTTGGACTGCTTGAACTCTCCTACAAGGAGAAGGTGACCCACTGGAAGCACGGCGGTATCGTCGGAGTCAGGGGATATGGTGCTGGAGTCATAGGCCGGTACTCTGACGTGCCCGATCAGTTTCCCGGAGTCGCCCACTTCCATACTGTCAGGGTTAATCAGCCTTCAGGATTCTTTTATACCACAAAGGCCCTCAGGGAGATATGCGACATCTGGGACAAGTACGGCAGCGGCCTTACGAACATGCACGGTTCCACGGGCGACATCATACTGCTGGGGACCAAGACGGAGAACCTCGAGCCGATATTTGCAGAGCTCTCGTCGAGGGACTGGGACCTCGGAGGGTCCGGTTCCGCGGTCAGGACGCCGAGCTGCTGCCTTGGCGCTGCCAGGTGTGAGTGGGCCAACATCGATACAATGTCGATAACCAACGAGATTACGCAGCACTACCAGGACGAGATGCACAGGCCTGCCTTCCCGTACAAGTTCAAGTTCAAGGTTGCTGGATGCGCCGTCGACTGCATCGCATCGATTGCGCGTGCCGACATGTCCATTATAGGGACCTGGAGGGGAGACATTCAGATAGACCAGAACGAGGTGAAGAACTATGCCCAGAGCGGCATGGATATCCAGAAAGAGATCGTCGACATGTGTCCCACGGAGTGCATAAGCTGGGACGGCAGTGAGCTGAAGATAAACAATGAGGACTGCAACAGGTGCATGCACTGCATAGCAAAGATGACGAAGGCCCTTAGGCCGGGCAGTGAAAAGGGTGCCACCATACTCCTCGGCAGTAAGGCTCCGATCGTTACAGGGGCCCTCATGTCATGGGTGATTGTGCCGTTCATGAAGATGGAGCCGCCGTATGACGAGCTCTTCGATCTCGTTGACAGGATCTGGGAATGGTGGGACGAGCACGGGAAGAACCGTGAGAGGGTCGGTGAGCTGATCGAGAGGCTCAGCTTCACGAGGTTCCTCAAGGATGTCGGACTCGATCCGCAGCCTGCCATGGTCAAGGAGCCCAGAAGGGATCCGTTCTTCTTCTGGTCCGAGGAGGACGTGGCGAAGTAAGCGAGCAGCGTCACGCACGGCCCCGCCCGGTCTGCGAGGTGACGGATGGGCCGGATTCGAGCGAATCAGAAAAGTATAATATAAACTTTATGTTTGAAGGAGGTTGTTATGTCAGAATTACCACAGAGACAGACAGACATTGGACCGCCGCATTATGAGCAGTTCTTGCCGCCGGTAATAAAGAAGAACTATGGCAAGTGGAAGTATCACGAGCAGCTCGGCCCGGGACACATGGTTCACGTTGCCGAAAGCGGTGACAAGGTGTGGACCGTCAGGGTCGCATCCCCGAGGCTGCTCTCCACGGATACGATAAAGGACATATGCGACATTGCCGACGCACATTGCGACGGGCATCTCCGGTTCACCACCAGGAACAACATCGAGTTCATGGTGGATGACGAGTCCAAGGTGGAGCCTCTGATGAAGGAGCTCACGGAGAAGGGCTTCATGATAGGTGGTATCGGTCCAAGGATAAGCAACGTGGTCCACACGCAGGGCTGGGTGCACTGTCACTCTGCAGCAACGGATGCTTCCGGTCTCGTCAAGGCGCTGATGGATGACCTCGGCGAGTACTTCACCACGAAGTCGCTTCCCAACAGGGTCAGGCTGGCGGTGGCATGCTGCGTCAATATGTGCGGTGCCGTCCACTGCTCCGACATAGCCCTTGTCGGCGTGCACAAGACCCCTCCGAGGATCGAGCACGAGAAGATAAAGAACCTCTGCGAGATCCCCTCGACGATCGCTTCCTGCCCGACAAGCGCTATAAGCCCTGATCCGCAGAAGAAGAGCGTCAAGATCAAGATAGAGAAGTGCATGTACTGCGGTAACTGCTACTCGGTCTGCCCGGCCATGCCGATCGCCGATCCCAAGAACGACGGAATAGCCATCGTTATCGGCGGCAAGGTCTCGAACCTGAGGAGCAACCCCAAGTTCTCGAAGCTCGCTGTTCCCTGGCTCCCGAACACTCCGCCGAGATGGACGGAGACCGTTGCTGCCGTCAGGAAGATCCTCGAAACCTATGCCGCTGGTGCCAAGAAGCATGAGAGGGTAGGAGAGTGGGTAGAGAGGATAGGCTGGGAGAAGTTCTTCAAGGTGACTGGCCTTGAGTTCACGCTGCAGCATGTCGACGACTTTACCTTTGCGCGTGAGACATGGAGGATGGCTGCCACATTCAAGTGGTAAACCGGCCTCCGGGTCTCGGATGAGAGACGACATATACGGAACGGCAGGAGGCTCGTCGGCCTCCTGCCGGCTCCGATCAGGTATGTTCCCGTGTGCACCCGGTGTGTCAGTGGACAGGACTTGAACGAATTTCAAAATATTTCAGAGAAATGAGGTGTCAAACATGGAAAAAGACGAACTTAAAAAGATAATTTATGAGTTGGTAGAGAAGTCCATGGGCAAGAAGAAGCTGAAGCAGAGCGATATCCTCAAGAAGGTCTCTGCCGACCATGGTGTCGACAAGAGTGAAGTGAAGGCCGCCCTCAGGGAGCTCATGGATGCCGGGGAGCTGATCTTCACCTACTTCGGCGGAAGCTTTGTAGAGATTCCACCAAAGGAGTGATTCCTGCGTGATCTGCAGGAACTACCGTCATCTGTCGCCGGATGAAAATGGTGCACTGGGAATATAATGATCAATGACAGGCCTGTTCCGTGCACTGTCGCGAGGGTGGTTATAGCAGGGCTGAGGGGAGGGTCCGGAAAGACTACTCTTTCCCTCGGCCTCATCAGGGCCCTGAAGGACTCGGGCCTCAAGGTGAGGGCATTCAAGAAGGGCCCTGACTATATAGATGCCGGATGGCTCGCCGCTGCTTCTGAAGCAGACTGCTACAATCTCGATCCCTATCTCTTCCCCGACGAAAAGATCCTGCAGTCCTTTTTCCGACACTCCCGTGATGCTGACTGCGCCCTCATAGAGGGCAACAGGGGGATTTACGACGGGATGGACGTGGATGGGACCTACAGCACGGCGGAACTCGCCAAGCTCCTCATGTCTCCCGTTGTCCTTGTCGTCGACTGCACGAAGGTCACGAGGACCCTTGCAGCCATCATAGATGGGGTGGTCGCGTTCGACCGCAATGTTGATGTCAGGGGCGTCATACTCAACAACATTGCCGGCAGGAGGCATGAGACCATAGTCAGGGGGACCATCGAAAAGTACACCTCCGTCGATGTCCTAGGCGCAATTCAGAGACTGAAAGACGAACGTTTTCCCGAGAGGCATATGGGACTTACCCCGCACCACGAGCACCCAGCGGTTGAGCAGTCTGTGAAGACCATGGGCGATATTGTCAGGGAGGCGGTCGACTGCGAACGGGTCCTTGAGATTGCCCGCAGTGCGCCGGCTCTGCCACCGTATAACGGCGGTCCCGGTCCTGCTGTTGACAGGGAGTGCGGTTTGGGGTCGGCAGCGGGGAACGTGAGGATCGGTATCATCAAGGATATGGCCTTCCAGTTCTACTATCCGGACAATTTCGAGGCCCTAAGGGATGCCGGTGCAGAACTGGTCGAGATCAGCGCCATCTCAGAGGGGGGCCTTCCGGACATCGATGCCCTCTATATCGGCGGCGGGTTTCCCGAGACCAATGCCATAATGCTGTCGGAAAACATCGAGTTCAAGAACTCCCTGAGGCGTGCTGTCGAAGAGGGGCTGCCGGTCTATGCCGAATGCGGCGGCCTCATGTACCTGGGCCGGGAGATCGAGCTCGACGGCAGGAACTACCCCATGGCGGCGATTCTGCCCATAAGCTTCAGGATGGAGGGCTCTCCCGTGGCTCACGGGTATACCATGGTGGAGGTGAAGGAGGATAACCCCTACTTCAGGAAGTCCGCCTCCTTGAAGGGTCACGAGTTTCATTACTCCAGGGTCGTTGACCATGATCCGGACCTCAAGATGGTCTTTGCCATGAAGAGGGGCAAGGGCATAGACGGGAGCTCGGACGGTATCGTCTACAGAAACGTCCTTGCAACGTATACGCACCTGCATGCACTGGGCAGTCCTGAATGGGTCTGTGGTATGATAAGGGCTGCGGAGTCCCATGCGCGCAACAGACGCGGAGCAAGGTCTCACTGCTCCTGACATGATCGGAAATGTCTTACAGGGAACTTAAAAGAAGGGTCGAGAAGATGCTCCTCGAGGGTGACACGGCCGGGCTTTCAGCACTCGCAAAAGAGTATCCTCGCACGATAAGCGCACTGATAGGCCTTTCCTACGACAAGGAGTCGCTTGTGGCGTGGCGCGCCATAGAGGCGGTCGGGTCCGTGGTTGGGGAGATAACCCGCAGGTCTGCAGGCGCAGGCAGGAACATAGTGCAGCGGCTCCTGTGGTCCATTACGGAGGAGTCCGGAGGCATAGGGTGGTCTGCCATAGAGATGCTCGGGGAGGTGGTGAGAAACCGCCCTGATGACTACAGCGACCTGATACCGATAATCATCGGACTCTTTGACGAGCCCATATTCAGGCCCGGTGTCCTCTACGCCATATGCCGTATCAGCGAGCGGACCAGTGTTCCGTATGACGCAGTCAGGGATCTGCTCAGGGAGGCCCTGGCCGATGAAGTCCCGGAGGTGAGGGGCTGGGCCCTCCTGACGCTGAAGTGCCTCGGAAAGTCTCCGGGAATGGACCTGGATGCAGCCGTCAGGGATCTCATGAATGATGGTTCGAAGATCAAGGTTTACCGGAACGGGGTCTTGACCGAGTGCTCTGTCAAGTCCTTGGCCGAAGAGCTGGCCGGGGCCTGTTGACTTCTTTAAAAAAGAGTTTATATAATCAACGGTTCATTCAAAAATGAGAGAGAGAGAAGATAAGAGCGTCCTGACCGAACCGAGGTGTCCCTTCTGTCGCGAGCTCTTCGAGAGACCGCACGACGTCACGACCGACCTCGGATTCTTCCAGGGCGGGAGCTGTCGTTGCGGAGCCGTCTATGCCTATGACCCTACCGGACGCAACCTCGGCGAGGCATTTGTCGATGCCCTTACGTACGCATGCAACGAGGACTGGTCGCTGGCATGGGGGTTGGTTCCTGAGGAGGACTACATCCAGAGCATACTGAGTTACAACCTGAGGACGCACAGGGTGTCACCAAAGCAGGGAATGACGCAGAGGGGAACCACGGGAAAGCTCATCTTCATAAAGCTCCTGGAAGGGGTGACGGAGTGAGACTCGAGGAGCGTACGGGCGGTATTTCCCCGATAAAGGCTTGTGATTGGATGATAAATTTTTTTAATTTGACCATCGGGATGCTTCTGTATTAATGTTTATAACCTTTGTGGTTGTGGCGGTCGCAGTTTTGTTCGTAAACGGGATTTTTCCCAGAAAATACAGTATAAGGAGGTTTTAACGATGCCGACAATTGAGTTTGAGGGCAAACAGATCGAGGTGGATGAAGAGGGTTATCTGCAGAATCTTGATGACTGGTCAGAAGGGCTTGCCAAATATATGGCTGAGCAGGACGGTCAGGAGCTGACGGAGGAACACTGGGAAATCATCAACTTCCTCAGGGACTACTACCAGAAGTACCAGATCGCTCCCATGATCAAGATTCTCGTAAAAGAGATCAAGAAGAACATGGGTCCTGAGAAGGGCAACACCAAGTATCTCTATCAGCTGTTCCCGGATGGTCCGGCAAAGCAGGCCTGCCGGTATGCCGGATTGCCGAAGCCGACCGGCTGCGTATAATTCGCTGCGATGAATTAATATTTTAAGGATTGGTGCCCCCTGTAGAGACTACCGGGGTGCCATCCTTAGAACAAAATACCCGAAGGTTGTTCATAAGGCTCCGGAGGGTTAACCCGGGCAGAGAGGCGTTGAAGCCCCGGACGGGAGGAGTCGAGGGGTTGAGCGTACGCCCTCTCTGCATCTGGAGTGTGACAGGTCTGTGAAGACTTTTGGTTGATATCCGAAGGAGCGGGCTAAACTGGTCATGGAATTGAAAGATCTTCTTAGAGAGAAGAGATCGTTAATACTGAAAAAGTGGTTTGATCTAATACTGGAGACTTATCCCTCTGAAACTTCAAGTTTTTTGAAAAAGCACAAAAATCAGTTTTCAAACCCGGTAGGACATACTATCTCTGAGGGGATAGAGGGACTCTTTGAAGGACTTCTTGAGGAGTCCGGCACAGACAAGATCTCACCCTTTCTCGATAACATTATCAGGGTTCGGGCAATTCAGGAATTCACCCCCTCGGAGGCAATCGGTTTTATCTTCCTTCTGAAGAAAGTGATCAGGGAAGCACTGCAGAGAGAGATTCGGGAGCACCAGCTGCATGACGAGCTGTTGAGTTTCGACTCCAGGATAGACGACCTCGTCCGTACGTCTTTCGATATATACATGAAATGCAGGGAGCAGATCTACGAAATCAGGGCCAACGAGGTCAAGAAGATGACCTTCAGGTTGTTGCAGAGGGCGAACCTGGTGAAAGAGATTCAGGATTGACCGCTTAACCGGTAAGAACGATAGCCTGTCTGAGGCTTTTGAGGTTTCCATCATAAAAAGTGAAAGGAGGTTGCTAAATGGGCGCATTGCTTTCCTTTTTCGTCGTCATAGTGCTCGTCCTGATCGCCCTTGTAGGGGTCAAGGGGGCGGGCTTGTATGTTCTCTTCGGAACCATCATTCCCTATGCAGCAGTTGCGACATTTATCCTGGGAGTGATTTTGCGCGTCATAAAGTGGAGTCGCTCACCCGTGCCTTTTCATATTCCCACAACGTGCGGGCAGGAGAAGTCCCTTCCGTGGATCAAGTACAACAAACTTGAGAGTCCCGCCGGCACACTGGGTGTCATAGGGAGGATGGCCCTGGAGGTGTTGCTGTTCCGTTCCCTTTTCAGAAACCTGAAGACCGAGTTGAGGGAAGGGCCGAAGCTGGTGTACGGATCGAACAAGTGGCTCTGGCTGGCCGGCCTGGCGTTTCACTGGTCGTTTCTCATAGTGCTGATCAGGCACCTGAGATTCTTCACTCACCCTGTCCCGGAATTCGTGAACATCATCGACAGTCTCGACGGTTTTCTGCAGATAGGGTCGCCGCATCTCCTGATGACGGGAGTGGTCCTGCTGCTGGCGGTAACGTATCTGTTTCTCCGCAGGGTCTTCATTCCGCAGGTCCGCTACATATCCCTGCCTGCCGACTATCTGCCGCTGTTCCTGATCATCGGGATCGCCACGTCAGGCATACTGATGCGGTATTTCTACAAGGTCGACATCATCAAGGTCAAGGAGCTGACCCTTGGTCTGGCCACTTTCAGCCCCGAGGTCCCGGCAGGGATAGGGGCTGTCTTCTATGTCCACCTCTTCCTGATCAGTTCGCTTTTTGCCTACTTCCCATTCAGCAAGTTGATGCACATGGGAGGGGTCTTCCTCAGTCCAACCAGAAACCTGGCCAACAACAGCCGCATGAAGAGGCACGTGAATCCGTGGAACTATCCGGTCAAGGTCCACACATACGAAGAGTATGAGGAAGAGTTCAGGGAAAAAATGAAAAATGCTGGAATACCAGTAGAAAAGGAGTGAGATAATGGCGAAACCAACAAAACCACCAAAACCTGAAGAACTCGTAAAGATAGACTATAATCCTCCTGAAAAGCCCTGGATGGAAGTGCCTGTTGAATTCAAGCCCGGTACCTTCTGTTACGGTACGAGGCCAAAGTATCTCGAGGAAGTCGGGCTTCCCAATCCGCGGGAGTGGTCTCCCACGGACGACGACTGGAAACTGCCGTCGGACTGGAAGGATATAGTGCTGGACGGTATCGGGGAGAGGCTCAAGAAGTACCGTTCCTTTCAGCTCTTCATGGATATCTGTGTAAGGTGCGGGGCGTGCGCCGACAAGTGTCACTTCTTCATCGGCTCCGGAGACCCGAAGAACATGCCGGTCCTGAGGGCCGAACTCATGAGGTCCGTATACAGGAAGTATTTCTCCACCGGAGGCAAGCTCTTCGGAAACCTTGCCGGAGCAAGGGAGCTGACCTTCGACGTGTTCAAGGAGTGGTGGTACTATTTCTACCAGTGCACCGAGTGCAGAAGGTGTTCGGTTTTCTGTCCCTACGGCATCGATACCGCTGAGATAACCATGATGGCGAGGGAGCTCTTCAACCTGCTCGGTTGCAACACCGACTGGATTGCCGGACCGGTGGCGAACTGCTACAGGAAGGGCAACCACCTCGGCCTGGAGCCCCATACCATAACGAGCAACATCGAGTTCATGCTCGACGACATCGAGGAGATTACGGGAATCAAGATCGAGCCGACCTTCAACAGAAAGGGTGCCGAGATCCTCTTCGTGACGCCTTCGGGCGACCTCTTCGGTGACCCGGGCACCTATACCTGCATGGGCTATCTCATGCTCTTCCACGAGCTCGGTCTGGACTATACATGGAGCACGTATGCTTCCGAGGGAGGAAACTTCGGCTTCTTCACGTCGATGGAGATGGCGAAGAGGCTGAACTACAAGATTTACGCAGAGGCCAAGCGGCTCGGAGTGAAGTGGATTCTCGGCGGGGAGTGCGGCCACATGTGGAGGGTTGTGCACCAGTACATGGATACATGGAACGGCCCGGCCGACTTCCTCGAAGAACCGGTCTCTCCGATCACCGGCACAAAGTTCGAGAATGCAAAGACGACCAAGATGGTCCATATAGCGGAGTTTACGGCGGACCTGATCAAGCACGGCAAGCTGAAGCTCGATCCGAGCCGTAACGATCACCTGAAGGTGACGTACCATGACTCCTGCAACACGTCCCGCGGCATGGGGATTCTCGAAGAACCCCGGTATATCCTCAAGAACGTATGCAATCATTTCCACGAGATGCCGGAGGACACCATAAGGGAGAAGACGTTCTGCTGTGGAAGCGGTACCGGACTGAATGCAGGCGAGAACATGGAGCTCAGGATGCGCGGCGGTTTCCCGAGGGCGAATGCCGTCAAGCATGTACGGGACAGTCACGGGGTGAACATGCTCGCCAATATATGCGCCATCGACAGGGCGACGCTGTCGGCGCTGATGCAGTACTGGGTCCCGGACGTGGAAGTCTGCGGTGTTCACGAACTGCTGGGTAATGCCCTGGTGATGACCGGCGAGAAGGAGAGAGAGACCGATCTGCGCCTTGAACCCCTGCCGGGAAAGGAGGAAGACGAGGATGTATGACGCTGGAAAGATCCTTATAGGACTGATAATATTCTTGGCCTTTGCGACGTTTCCTTTTTACAGCAACATGGGTAAGGCTGTTGCCAAGCCTGATCCGAAGATAGACACCCCGGTGATTCAGCAGTTGGAAGTCAAGAAGTGTGTGGAGTCCAAGGAGTTCATGAGGGCGGAACACATGCAGCTGCTGAACGAGTGGAGAGATGCGGCACTCCGCCGCGGCGAAAGGGTCTACAAGGGGTCTGACGGGAGGACGTTCCAGATCAGTTTCCAGAACCAATGCCTGAGATGTCATTCCAACAAGAAGAAGTTCTGCGATGAATGCCATAGCTATGCGGCTGTCAAACCATACTGCTGGGATTGTCATTTCGCTCCAAAGGAGGCCAAAAGATGAGCATTAGTAGAAGGGATTTCTTGAAGATAGCTGGGCTCTCCAGCCTTGGTATTGGATTTTCGGCTACTGATCTGCTCTGGAAAGATAGAGCTGAAGCTGTAGAATATATGTCGTCCCCCAAGGGCCTTACGGCAAAGAGATGGGCGATGATTGTGGATTTGAAGAAGTTCAAGACAGAGGAGGACTACAGAAGGGTCATCGATGCATGCCACCGTATTCATAACGTTCCGGACTTCGGTAACCCGAAGGACGAGGTGAAGTGGATATGGACCGATACATTCGAGCACGCCTTCCCTTTTCAGAAGAACGAGTACCTGCCTGAGGGGATCCAGGAGAAGAAGGCCCTGCTGTTCTGCAACCACTGTGACAATCCTCCGTGCGTGAGGGTCTGTCCGACCAAGGCCACGTTCAAGAGGAAGGACGGCATAGTCGCTCAGGACTACCACCGCTGTATCGGTTGCAGGTTCTGCATGGCGGCCTGTCCGTTCGGTTCGAGGAGCTTCAACTGGCGCGATCCCAGGCCTTTCATCAAGGAGATGAATCCGGAGTTTCCCACGAGGACCAAGGGTGTCGTCGAGAAGTGCAACTTCTGCGTGGAGAGACTGGCAAAGGGGCTCGGACCCAAATGTGCGGAGGTCTCCAACGGCGGCCTGATATTCGGCGACCTTGCCGATCCCGACTCGGAGGTTCGAAAGATACTGAAGACGCACTATACCATACGTCGCAAGGCTGAACTCGGAACACGGCCCAGTGTGTTTTACATAATAGGAGGTGATGAAGATGCTTGAGAAGGCATTGACTGGAAGTCGGCGATACTGGGGATGGATATTCTTTCTGCTTGCCGTTATCGGAGTGGGTTTCATATTCTACCTCCGTCAATTTGCATACGGCCTGGGTATCACGGGCATGAGCAGGGATGTCTCATGGGGCCTCTACATAGGCCAGTTCACGTTTCTCGTGGGAGTCGCGGCATCGGCGGTGATGCTCGTCATCCCGTATTACCTGCATGACTTCAAGAAGTTCGGCAAGATCGTGATCCTTGGAGAGTTCCTGGCTGTCTCCGCTGTGACCATGTGCATGCTCTTCATCTTCGTCGACATGGGACAGCCGATAAGGATAATGAACGTTGTGCTCCACCCCACGCCCAATTCGATCATGTTCTGGGATGCCATGGTTCTCAACGGATACCTCTTTCTGAACATAGTGATCGGATGGACTACGCTCGGTGCCGACCGCAAAGGGGTCGCACCGCCGTCATGGGTGAAGCCCCTGATATACCTGTCCATTCCCTGGGCGGTCAGTATACATACGGTAACGGCATTCCTCTATGCAGGTCTTCCCGGAAGGCCCTTCTGGCTTTCGGCCATCATGGCGGCGCGATTCCTTGCATCAGCCTTTGCAGCCGGACCGGCACTGCTCATCATACTGGCCCTGATAGTCAGGAAACTCACGAAGTTCGATCCGGGAAAGGAGCCCATTCAGGCACTCGGAAAGATCGTTACCTACGCCATGGTGGCAAACGTCTTCTTCCTGCTGCTCGAGGTCTTTACCGCGTTCTACAGCCAGATCCCCGGACATATGCACTCATTCGAGTATCTCTACGCCGGGCTGGATGGACACGGTAAACTGGTTCCCCTCATGTGGACGTCTGCCGTACTCGCGGTCGTCGCCCTGATACTGCTGATCAATCCCGGTACACGCAGGAAGGAGTCCCTGCTTGTGGTTGCCTGTGCCGCGGTCTTCGTCTCCCTCTGGATCGACAAGGGGTTCGGATTGATCGTCGGAGGTTTCGTGCCGAATCCCTTCGAAAGGGTGACCGAGTACTGGCCTACGATGCCGGAGACCATGATCACCATCGCGGTATGGGCGATCGGATTGCTGGTCCTCACGGTCCTGTACAAGGTGGCCGTATCGGTCAGGGAAGCACAGCTCGAATCGGGTACGGACTCCACCCATTAAGTTTGAGGATTTTGTTATTATATATGGATAGCCGCTGTCCATGGCGATCAGATTATTCAATATGGTAAGGAGGTGAAGTGAATTGTATATCGTAACCGTTGATGCAGACAAGTGCGAGGCATGCGAGGAGTGCGTCAATATCTGCCCTCAGGGTGTTTTCGAAATGAACGGAGACAGCAAGTCGGATCCGGTGAACAGCTCAGAGTGTGTGTACTGCGAAAGCTGTCTCGGCGTCTGTCCTCCGGAAGCCATAACCATTACGGAGATGTAAGCATTGATCCGAAATCCGTGATCGGGCAGTAAAAAGGGGCCTTCCACAAGGGAGGCCCCTTTTCATATTGTTATGTGTGGATTTTTACTGCTGAAGGGGGGTTACTTCTTCTGTATGTATATCTCCCAGTATCCCTTGTCTTCCACCTTGACGGTCTCGATCGGGTAGCCCTGCTTCTCGCAATACTTTGGAATGGAGTCTTCCACCGAAGCCTGTGCATCGCTGATGACCTTGAGCACGTCTCCACTGTTGAGTTTCTCGATCTTCTTCTTTGTGAGTACCAGGGGATACGGACATACCCTGCCCAGTACATCGAGTGTTGCTGCCGGTTCAATAGATTTCAAGTCTGCCATCTAAGCCTCCTTAGCTGTTTTTTTGTTTTTGCATCCAGCTCCACTGAGGACACTGAGAAGTAGCAGGCGTTTGATATCCTGACGCTGCCCCATACTTGTCCGTGTCTTCAGAGGTCGCTTCACTGCTTGTTTCGTTTAAAAGAACATCAGATGATCGGCTGACTCGAGGTTCTTCTGGATCTCGTCATACGGTACCACCTCGGTGGTGACCTCTCCGCCGATCTCTTCGGCATCCATCACGATCGAGTCCTCCGTGAGTCCGAAGGTGTCGAGGTCCTCCTTGCACACCAGCACTTTGAGGTCGAGCAGAAGTGCATTCTTGATGTGCATCTCGAGGCTTGTCACCCCGTACATGTCGAGCGCCTTCTGCTCCTTGAGGCAGTTCAGTACCCCTTCACCGACAAATATCAGTACGGGCTCGACATTGTCGCCGTCTTCGAGGTGTATCTCCACTGTCTGGCTGGCGATCGCATGTGTAAGGGCCAGCCTCGAGGTCTCTGACTTGTAAGGGAGCTTCTCAACGATAAACGCGATTTTCTTTATGGCCATTGTTATTCACCTCCTATGTGCAAGACTCTGTCCGTGCCGAAGGCGCTTGCAAGGTACCAGTCCATGCTGGCGATGCCGAAACCCTCTTCCGTGTCTTCCCTGCCGATTCCCCTTGCCTTTGCACAAGCCTCGCAGTTTGTTATCTTGAATTTGCCGCTGTTGATCAGTTCCTTCACAGTGCCCATCAGGTAGGAGTAATCCCTGAACTTGCCCTGCCCCTTCTTCCCGAGCATCGTGCCGTTGCCGGAGAGCCAGAGGTCTACCTCGTGTCCCTTCTTGACCGCGGCCTCAGACAGCTTGATCGCAAAATCGAGTGACATGGAACCAACTAGTGACGAAAAACAGCCTATTGTAAGTTTTCCCATGTTAGTGCCTCCTTATAGCCAGATTGTTTTTTCATAATCATTGAAGATGAGGTCCACAAGCCCTTCATAGTTGATGACCTTCACCTTGCCGTCAACGACGTCAGAGTCTGAGAACCCCCTTGACTGAAGGTCTTCAGACAGCGCATAGTATTCAACGTCTTTAGACAGAACCGGCGATACCTTGCCGTCCTTCTTGACTGCTGCATGGTATACACCGTTCTGCACCAAGACTATCCCCAGTTTTTCGGCCTTCAGTCTTTCCAGCATTGCCGGTTCCTTGTACTCACTCAAAAATACAGCAAGCCTCATAACATTACACCTCCTTAAGATTTTTGTAACCATACTTTATACCAGTTACAAGGGGGTATTGTCAATATAAATCAATGTTCCGCGCGGTTGGGGGTGAGGGAGTCTTCGGAGGTGGGTGTTCACGTATGTGTCCGCCCTGAGACAGGCGTTCCCCCTGGTCCGGCGAAGGCGACTCCTATCCGTCCTTCCGAAGGTCCCTTCCGATGGAAAAGGCCTTTCCGATGAAGCTCCCCAGGCCGTAATATGTACGGCTTTCGGGTGTGAAAGAGAATGGTTTCACCTTCTCGATATCAGGGACCCCGGTTGCCCCGAGTACGGACTCTTCGGCCTTCAGGTCCAGCACCTCGCCGATGAACTGCGTGTGGAGCCCTATCTCTACCGTATGGAGCACCCTGCATTCGAGAACAAGGGGAAACTCGAGAATGTATGGGGCATCCACGAGGTCGCTCTTCACAGGCGTAAGGCCGGTAACGGAAAACTTGTCCTCTTTCCTGCCGGACACGGACCCGAAGTAATCCGCCTCCCTGACGTGGCCTTCGGAGGGGATGTTCACGGTAAAGGCCTTGCGCTCCACGATGTTGTCGTACGAATAGGTCGCCTTTCTCAGGGATATGGCGATGCACGGGGGCTGAGAACAGCATATCCCTCCCCATGAGACGGTCATTGCGTTGGCCCTGTTGTCCCTGTCATAGGTCCCTATGACCATGACAGGCGTGGGATAGATGATGGTTTTCGGACCCAGGGATCTCTTCATGATGGCTGCCCTCCTTTTGCCGTATCGGATTCTTTCGGTCCTATTCTATATGCTGGTGATAGACATGTCAAGGCCCTCAGCGGGCTGAGGGCCTCTACAGGGCCATCCGCCCGACGGGCGCGGAATCTCGGCCCTGACATATACTGAGATCCGGGGCGTCATGTCCATATGCAAGTATGTCCACAGGGGATTCGGCCTTTGCGGTCTTTATCTTGACCGTTCTTCGGTCTTGTGTTCTGGAGAAGCCGCTCCGGCCCGGACTTCACAATGCCCAGCTTGCCGCTGTAGCATGGGAAGGCTGTAAGAGTCGGGACAGGGGGCCGTGTAATATATGTGGTTCCGGAAACCGAGACCGGCATATTCGTGTTTGTCCCGCTGCGGGGAACGTTGCTTGCAATGAGCTTGCAGGGTTTGATATATTATTTTTTGAATCTGTATGAAAGATGGTGGAATGAGAATGTTCAGGAAGAGATGCATATCAATTCCCTTAACCTTGACCTTCATGATATTCATGATCTGTGCCCCTCTCGGTCAGGTGAGGGCAACAGGCATTGTAATCTGCATCGGGGATGATGATCATATCGCGATGGAGGTCGACTATAATGCCATGCATTGCCGCTCAACCCAGGATACGGGGTGGACGGCCCCATATTCAACACCGGTCATGTCAGGAGATGGGGACTCAAGTTCCTGTCTGGACATCCCCCTCCTCGTAGTCTCTCCGTGTAAGAACCAGAAAATATCCTCACTCTTTCACTACAATCTGTCCAAGGCTTCCGGCCTGTTATACAGGACATCTTCAGCTGAGACCATTCTTGATGACGCGGTCTTCCCTGGCAGGGTTCTGCCAGAGAAGACCTCCGCTGTAGCCTCGGCCGCTACATCCCTTCGTACGGTCGTTCTCCTTATTTGATACCGTAACTTCCTTGCCACAGGATCAAACCTCTTAACACCTGAGACGAGCGACTGCACTGCAGGGAGACGAGCCTTCATGCCCGTTCCCTGGGGCAGCTCGCCCAATTGATCCGCTGGTGCACGCGAATCAGTGCGTCCGGCGACTGCATGACAACCACTAGATTGATGAAACGGGAGGTCTTGACATGTCTTTGAGGTTTTTACTGTTATCTGTCTGCTTTTTTGCAGCGACTGGAATGGTCCTGTTAAAGGAGACTGCAGCCGCGGTGGTGGTGGATAAGCCGTCCTCAGGGTCAGAAGGTGCCGTGGATATGCTCACCCTTGAGCAGGCAATCTCCCTTGCCCTGAAAAAGAGTCCCGAGCTGGAGGTCTCGTCACAGGAGATGAATGCCGTTGAAGCACGTATACTGCAGGCGGGTCTCTTTCCAAACCCTGAGATCGAGGTGGAGGTGGAAAACTTTGGTGGATCGGGTGGATTCAACGGGTTTGATTCATCCGAGACGACCGTTCAGTTGAGCCAGCTGATAGAGCTTGCAGGGAAGCGGTCCAAGCGGAGGAATGTTGCCTCCCTTGAACATGACCTTGCCGGATGGGATTACAGGGCCAGGCGTGCTGACGTGGTTGCAGAGGTGTCAAAGGCTTTTGTGCATGTCCTTGCCGCACAGGAGAGACTCTCTTTGACTCAGGAACTCGTCAGACTTGCAAGGGAGGCTCTTGACACGGTGTCAGAGCGGGTCAGGGCCGGGAAGGTGTCTCCTGTTGAGGAGACAAGGGCCAGGGTCACCCTCACTACTGCCGTGATCGAATTTGAACGGGCAAGGCGTATACTCGATGCCTCCCGCAAACGGCTTGCTGCAACATGGGGAAGCACTGAGCCATCCTTTGAGAGGGTGGTTGGTCAGCTTGACGTGATACGGCCTGTCCCTTCGCCGGAAGAGCTCGAGTCCTTGATTTCCGGGAATCCGGAGATTGCCAGATGGGCTGTGGCGATGGAGCACCGGCGCGCCGCCATGGCCCTGGAATATGCAAACAGAGTCCCTGATGTAGCGTTGAGCATAGGGGTCAGGCGTTTAATGGAAAGCAACGATAATCTCCTCGTATTCGGTGTCTCCATACCCCTTCCCGTCTTCAACCGCAATCAGGGAGGCGTGCTTGAGGCACAATCCAGACTTGTACAGGCGGAGAAGGAGCGGACGGCGGCAAGACTCAGGGTCCTGAGCGCCCTGGCAGGGGCATACCAGGAGCTTTCCGTCTCCTTTATGGAGGCGGTGGCTCTCAAGAGGGATGTATTGCCGGGAGCGATGTCGGCCTTTGAGGCTGCAAGAGAGGGTTATCGTCAGGGAAAGTTTGACTACCTGGTAATGCTGGATGCCCAGCGTACCCTCTTCGAGGTCCGGGGCAAGTATATAGATGCGCTGGCATCCTATCATAGGGCGGCCGCTGAGGTGGAACGGCTGATCGGGATGAAACTCGATCTGATCAAGGAGTCCGGCAAACAGAGACATGGAGGTGATCTGTCATGAACATAAACAAGAAAAAAGGGGTGCTGATTGTTGTAATGGTACTTGTGATCCTTTTGCTCTACGGACACATTCAAACCGAGAATCATGCAGCTGCCGATTCCCGCGGCGTAAGGGGGCAGGTGCAACAGAATGACAGGGATGACGGACATGGAGAGGTCATCCGCTTGACGGCCGAAGAGATAAAGGAGTTTGGAATCGAGGTGGCGGAGGCACGGCCTGGAAGGTTGGAGGTATATAAAAACCTTCCGGGAGATATCGTGCTTAATGCTGATCGTCTTGTGCATGTGGTCCCTCGTGTATCAGGCATTGTGCGAGAGGTCAGGAAGACCCTCGGAGACTACGTGTACAAGGGCGAGGTTATGGCTGTGCTTGAAAGTCGTGAACTTGCCGATGCAAAGGCCTCCTTTCTGGGTGCACGTGAACGTGTTGCCTTGGCCGAGGCAAACTTCATCAGAGAGGAGAGTCTGTGGAAGAAGAAGATATCGAGCGAACAGGAGTATCTCGAAGCAAAACAGGCCCTTGCAGAGGCAAGAATAGAGCTGAGATCAGCAGAGCAGAAGCTTCATGCCCTGGGCTTTTCCGAGGAGTCCCTGGCACGGATACCGGAAAAACCCGATGTCTCTTATACAAGGTATGAGATCGTTGCTCCCTTTGACGGTACCATAATCGAGAAGCATATCACCCTTGGAGAGGTTCTCAAGGATGATGCAGAGGCATATGTGATAGCCGACCTGAGATCTGTATGGGTGGATATAAGCGTCTATCAAAAGGATCTCCCGTTTATCAGGAAAGGACAGGAAGTGATTGTATCCGCAGGCCATGGACTGCCTGAGGCAAGGGGAAGGATCTCCTACGTCGGGCCGCTGGTGGGCGAAGAGACCCGCACGGCACTTGCACGCGTGGTTCTGCCGAACCCGGAGGATACATGGCGTCCCGGCATGTTCATAACTGCCAGGGTTATGGTGGATGCGCCTGAGGTCGATGTTGTAATTCCAAGGACGGCGCTACAGAATATCGATGACGAGACTTACGTGTTCGTTGAGACAGGGGATGGTTTTATACCTCGGGCCGTGGAGATCGGACGCAGCAACACCGGCAGTGTCGAGGTTGTCTCGGGACTGCTGCCGGGTCAGAGGTATGTGGCCAAGGGGGCGTTCACACTAAAGGCCCAGTTGCTCAAGGCTGCATTCGGCGACGGTAACGGTCACTGAGTATGAGGAGGAGATATCATGCAGAGAGTCATCCAGTTTGTACTTAAGAGTCGGCTGTTGATGGTTGTACTGGGTGGGTTGGTACTGGCCGGTGGCTATTACAGCTATAATAAACTCCCGGTTGATGCCTTTCCCGATGTGACACCCGCCTTGGTTCAGGTATTCACCGAGACCGAGGGACTTGCACCGGAGGAGGTTGAGAAGTATGTGACCTATCCGGTTGAGGTGGCCATGAACGGGTTGCCAAGGCTTAAGGAGATAAGGTCGGTCTCAAACTTTGGTCTTTCAGTGGTGAATATCTACTTTGAGGATGGCACGGATATATACTTTGCGAGACAACTGGTAAACGAGAGACTCCAGCAGGCACGTGAGGCTATACCGGAGGGGTTCGGAGAGCCTGAGATGGGGCCGATCTCTACAGGTCTCGGCCAGATACTATTCTACTTTGTAGAGGATGAGACCGGTAAACGCACCAACCAGGAGATACGCCAGATCCAGGACTGGCTGATAAAGTTTAATCTTCAGACCGTGCCGGGTGTGACAGAGGTCCTTTCTCTCGGTGGAGAGGTCAAACAGTTCCAGGTGCTTGTCAGACCTTCTGATCTTCTCAGATACAAGCTGACACTGAATGATGTTGTGGAGGCCGTGAAGACAAACAACTCTAATGTAGGGGCCCAGTTTATTGTGAAGAATGCCGAGGAGTATATTGTGCGATCCGTTGGGCTTGCTGAGAAGATCTCCGACCTCGAACAGATAGTTCTCAAGTCGAAGGATGGTACGCCTGTATACTTGAAACAGGTTGCTGATGTGGTTGTCGGAGGCGAGATCAGGAGAGGACTGGCGACCATGGATGGCAAGGGAGAAACAGTGGTTGGCATGGTCCTCAAACTCATCGGGACCAATACCTCGACGGTTATAAGGGATGTGAAGGAAGGGTTGGAGAGGATCAACAGAATGCTTCCCCCGGGGATAAAGGTGGTTCCCTATTATGACCAGGCCACCCTTGTGGCGAAGTGCGTGAACACGGTTGCAAAGGCGCTGTATGAAGCGGTTGTACTCATTGTTCTGATCCAGCTGGTCATGCTTGGCGGTATCAGGCCGAGTATTGTCGTGCTTGCAGCCATCCCCTTCTCTCTGGCCTTTGCCTTTCTGATGATGCAGTACTTTGGCATCTCTGCAAACCTTATGTCCCTCGGCGGACTGGCGATAGCCCTGGGCCTGCTTGTGGATGGTGCCGTGGTGATGGTGGAGAATGTAGACAGGATGCTCCGGGAGGCAGATCCATCCGAGCCGCTGATTCATGTTGTGGCACGTGCATGTAATGAGGTCGTCCGTCCCATCATCTTCTCTCTGCTCATTATAGTCATAGTGTTTCTTCCACTCTTCACCCTGCAGGGGGTGGAAGGAAAGACCTTTCGTCCGCTGGCACAGACCATGGCGTTTGCCATGTTTGGCTCCCTGGTCTTCGCAGTGATCCTGGTGCCGGTTCTGAGCAGCCTACTGATGCGGCGGCCCAGGAGGATGAAATCAGGACACAAGGAGTTCATCGTTGTGAGATGGCTGATCTCGATCTACCGTCCGGTGATAACCTTCTTTGTTGGAAGGCCGGTGGTGGCTATCGTAATGTCCCTGGTGCTTCTTGGTATGGGAGCCGTCCTTTTTACACGCCTTGGTTCCGAATTCGTTCCGAAGCTCTATGAGGGCGATCTGCTCGTCAGGGCGACCATGGCTCCGTCCATTTCGCTGGAAGAGGCTGGCGAGACCATGCTGCGCTTCGAGAAGAGGCTGACGGAGCTGTTTCCCGAGGTCGAGAGGGTCGTCACCCGTGTCGGGCGTGGAGAGGTCGGTGCTCATGCCGACCCGATAAATAATGCCGAGGCTTTTGTTTCCCTTAAGCCCCAGGAGGAATGGAAGACGGCAGACAATCCAGAGGAACTCTTTGCAAGGATGAGCAGTGCCTTCGAGAATTTCCCCGGTGTCCAGTTCAACTTTACGCAGCCGATCGCCGCAGCGGTTGATGAGCTTCTTACCGGGACGAAGGCTGAGCTCGCCATAAAGATCTTCGGGCCTGACATGGATGTGTTGAAGGAGAAGGCAGCAGAGGTTGAAGCAGTGATACGGACAATACCGGGAGCTGCAGATGTGCAGAAGGACCAGGTTACAGGTACTCCGCAACTCCGCATCACCGTAGACCGTGAGGCTATCTCACGTTATGGGATCAACGTGGAGGACGTCCAGCAGATCATCAGGACCGCCGTTGGAGGAGAGAAGGCCGGTCAGATATTTGAGGGTATCCCGAGGTTTGATATCCTGGTCAGGTATACGCCCGAGAGCAGGGATACGGTGGAGGCCATCAGACATATCATGGTGCCTGCGCCAGGAGGCGCAAACATTCCCTTGGACAACCTTGTAAAGATAGAGGAGATCGTCGGGCCACGGCAGATCACCAGGGAGAACAACCAGAGATTCATCACAGTGCAGTGTAATGTGAGGGGACGTGATATCGGGTCCTTTGTTGCAGAGGCGCAGGAGGCCATCGATGCAAGGATAGGGCTTCCACCGGGATATACGATTACCTGGGGAGGACAGTTCGAACTACAACAGGAGGCCAACAAACGACTGGCAGTGGTTATCCCCGTTACTCTTATGATCGTGTTCCTGCTGCTCTTCTCGAGCTTCAACTCGCTCAGGAACTCTCTTTTAATCCTGCTCAATATACCTCTTGCACTTGTCGGCGGTGTTACAGCCCTATGGATATCAGGACAGAGCCTTTCGGTTCCTGCATCGGTTGGTTTCATCTCCCTGTTCGGGATTGCACTGGCCAACGGTATGGTGCTCGTGACCTACATAAATCAGCTCTTGAGAGACGGTGTCCCTGTGCTGGAGGCGAGCATCACCGGTGCCTGTCTAAGGCTCCGTCCCGTACTGATGACAGCCACAGCAGCCGGGCTCGGCCTGGTCCCGATGGTCCTTTCGACAGGCACGGGCAGCGAGGTTCAGCGTCCGCTTGCAACAGTCGTCATCGGTGGTCTGGTGACGTCTACAGTGCTGACATTGCTTGTTATCCCCTCGGTTTACAGGTGGTTTTCCATCAAACCCGAAGAGGAGACGGTGATGAAATAAAGGAGGTTGTCAGTGTTCTGTGAGGACTTGCACTGTTTATCGGGCAGTATTGAACAGTATCATCGAAAGGAGGCGTGAAAACCATGAAAGAGATCAAGGCATACATAAAACCACACAAACTGAGTGAGGTTACCATGGCCTTACAGAAGATCAAGAGACTTCGTGGAATGAGTGTGACAGGGATCAAGGGGTTCGGCAGGAGAGACGAGGAGGAAGATTCCGTCCATCCGGTTGTTGATGACCTCATGGACTTTGCCCCGTATGTAAAGATAGAGATATTCTGTCATGACGACCTCGTGGACCTGCTGGTCTCTGTCATCGAAGAAAAGGCGTATACAGGGCTGCGGGGTGACGGCAAGATATATGTCTCAAGCGTGGATAAGGCATTCAAGATCGGAAGTGGAGAGATACGCTGAAGTCCATACGTCTCGAAGTGGACCGGGCTGGGAGGTTGACGGGACTGTCCGCCGAACTGTGCAAGTCGTTAAGCTTCTGTTGAAACACAGGGAGGGGACAGTCCCCACATCGTTAGGTCTTCACATAAACGTGTGAAACTTCTTGGCGCTGCCAAGTCCCCTCAAACCAGCGAGGAACTTTTTGTGGTCTGATGCATTCTGTTGATTTTGACCTTGAGATGTGATATTATTTTTGATCATTAGTGTCCTGTAGGGACTTGCTCTGTTTATCGGACAGTAGTGATTTTTGTGAAAATTGTGAGCTGGAGACAGTATGTCGTTACAAAGAGAATTGAAACGTCACGGAGATTTCCTGTTCAGGCATAGAAGCTACATTCCTGTGCTCTTTCTGCCGGTTCTGCTGCTGGCGTTGAAGAACTCCGAATACATTGAGCAATACTTTGGAGATACGATAGAAGACATATGGGAGCTTTGTTGTATTGGAATCTCTTTTGCGGGGCTTTTGGTGAGGGGCATAACCGTTGGGTATGTCCCTGAAGGAACTTCCGGCCGGAACACGAAACAACAGAAGGCAAGCTGTCTCAACACCACTGGTATGTATTCATTGGTCAGGCACCCGCTTTACCTGGGCAACTTCTTGATCATGCTGGGTATGACGATGTTTACCCAGGTGTGGTGGCTCATGTTGATTTCCATCCTGGCCTTCTGGCTGTACTATGAAAGAATAATGTTTGCGGAGGAAGAGTTCCTGAAGGAAAAATTCGGGGACTTGTTCCTGGAATGGGCCGAGAATACCCCTGCGTTTTTACCAAGGATTCAAGGATGGCGGAAGCCGGACCTGCCTTTTTCTTTGAGAACGGTTCTGAAGAGGGAATACACGGGGTTTTTCGTGATTACATCCGCCTTTACGTTTCTTGAAGTTGTCGGAGATGCGATCGGAGAGCATGAGTTCGAATTTGACGATGGCTGGAAGGTCTTCTTTGTCGTCGGGTTGACGGTATATGTGACGTTGAGGACAATAAAGAAGAGAACCCGGCTGTTTCACGTCAGCGGACGATAAGCCGGAGGACGATCCTTTGCTGCGGACGGCGGGTGGTCGGGCTGATGGTGGTGCAGGGATGATGGAATCGTCGATGTCCGGCAGAGTGCTGTTGCTTCTCCTGATGAGTCTGGTGTTGACGCATGTGATGCCGGTACGGGCTGATGCCGGGCGGCTTGCGGCGGGGGATTCAGGGGATGTAAGGACTCTGCGCAACCGTTATCTGGACACGTTTGAGCAATACTCCGCATCGGTAGTCGACCTGATCTCTGAGCGCAGGTATCAGCAGGCGAGTAATGCCCTGGAGGAGTGGAGCAAAAGCCTGGAACAGGCCGGGACGGTGCTGAACGAAAGGCAACGGCTTTTCAGTTATTCCCGCCTGCAGACGATGTGGGGTTACCTGTGGGAAAGCAAGGGGCTGGCCGCCTACTTCCTCGACGGCGACTACATCAATGCGCCTCGATTCTTCGAGAAGGCCCGTATCCACCATGAGCGGGCGAAGAAGTTGCTTTCCAGGGTCCGATTCCCCGAAGGTGCGCCGGCACAGGCCTTTGAGATGCAGAGGAAGATGGTGGCGATGATGGATGCCGAGGCCGAGCGTGTCAGGGGCATGAAGTTGTTGGTGGAGGGCGACTACGAGTCGGAAACAGCCAACTTTACGCGTGGCATCAGGCTGCTGGAAGAGGCTGCCCGAACCCTCGAGGAGGCTCAGGCCAGGTATCCGGAAGGAGTTCAAGGAAGCGACGCTGTCGCCGCTGTCCTGGGGGAGGGAAGGCGATCGCTAAACTTCATAGATTTCACCAAGGCACTGCTGCATCGTGCCAGATCGGACCGGGCACTGTTTCAGGGCGACCTGCTGACGGCCGCCGATGAACAGAAAAACCGTGCCGAGGCCCTGGAAAGGTCCAGGACGATGCACCTGCGCGCCGATGATCCGCTTCACGAGGGCTTTGCCAAGCGGCTTACCCGTGACATCCACATAAGCTACAAGCGTCAGGACAACCTGCTGGCCCAGGCGGAAAAACAGTCGAAGTGGGCCTGGGTCTGGGCTCTTGGTTTCTTTGTGCTGGCGATCGGTTCCGTGGTCTTGTTCGTCTGGCTATCGGAACGCTTCGAGTTGGTACGGAACCGGATGGTCTTCGCACTCCTGCTCTTGTTCGTGATCGCCGTGGCCGGAATCGGTGCGCGGCAGGTGAAGTGGAAAGATGCCGCTATCTGGTTCAAGGGTGCGTTGAGCACGGTGTTGGGGCAGGAAAAACAATGATCCGAGGGGGCAAGCAAGGCGGAGTTCGAGGAGAATACGGTCCGGGCTGTCCGTTCTTCCCGCCGACATCACGCAGAAGCTCGCCGGAGATTCTCCATCAACCGGGAAGAGGTCTCACCGTGCAAGAAGACACCCCTTGTGACATTTGAAATTGTCAGGTTTTCCTGGTAAAATTATTCGGAAGGGGGGCGGCTCTGGATCGGGGCAATGTTCATCAGCCGATTCTTGCCGTGCCGGCAGAAGTGTTTTCAAGGTTGACGGGGCGGGGCGATTCAGCACTTGAGCCCGCCTTGAGAGACTGTTTGTGAGGCGATGTGCCTTTTGTTGCCTGATGTATACTGTGAGGGGGATGATTTCAGCCAGGGGGGAATCTCGCGATTGCTTCAGGGATGAATCCGTACGAAGCTCCAGCGGCCTGCCTGTAACACTGAGTAACCGGATCGTAAAGACAGACTGATGTCGAGCAGGACAAACTTCAGAAGTGAACCGTGGCTCTGGTTCGTTCTCGTATCAGTGCTGGCTGTCGGGGTCGTTGCCGCCGGCTACTGGTATGACCGGAAGCAGGTTCAACTGGTCCGCGACTCAAAGTATCACGAGCTCAGGTCCATAGCGCAGCTGAAGATCAATCAGATAGTCGCCTGGCGCAACAAAGCCATATTCGGTGTCCAGGTCTATGCATCCAGTCCGCTGTTCAGGGAATCTGCAGTCAGGTGGCTGCAGGAGGGTGGAAGTCCCCGACTGAGAGATCAAATCCTCGAGGCGTGGGAACTGACCCGAAAGTTTGACGGGATCAACAACATAATACTCGCCGGTCCGGACGGCAGCATAAAGTTGTCGCTCAATCCCGGAGTTGCCGGGCTGAGTCCCGTCACCAGGATGATGGTTGACAAGGCTGCAACCACTGGAGACGTTGTGTTCGGTGACTTCTTCCGCAGCCCGTCAGACGGTGCCGTATATGTTGATGTGACGGCACCGGTTCTTGATGCATCGGGCCGGCCGGTTGCAGTGCTCGTTCTGCAGCTCGATCCGGCCAAGGACCTCTATCCACTGATCGGGTTCTGGCCGAACCCGAGCCCGAGTTCTGAAACGCTGCTCGTGAGCAGGAAGCAGGGACAGGCGCTGTTTCTGAACAGGTTGCAGCAGGGAGCTGCAAGAGGAATCGTCCCGCTGACCCGGCTGACCGATGCGGATGTTCAGTGGATGTCGGGGAGGGAAGGCCTTTTCGAGGGCAAGGACTATCGCGGCATATCGGTCGTGGCGGATATCTCGCAGGTGCCGGGTACCGACTGGTACATGGTCACCAAGGTGGACAAGAGCGAGATCCTGGCCGATGCCCGCCAGCGCTCGCTCTACATAGGGATGATAGTGGTTCTTCTGCTGGTGCTGGCCGGCACGGGAAGCGGCTTGATCTACAGACACCAGCGGGCGAAAATCTACCGGAAGCTGTACAGCGCCGAAAAGGAGCACAACGATATCCTGGAGGAGTTTCGCATCACTCTCTACAGTATCGGAGACGGCGTTATCTCGATGGACAAGCTCGGAAGGATCCGTCACATGAACCCGGTGGCCGAGAAACTCACCGGCTGGAGTGAAGCCGAGGCCAAGGGCAGACCTCTCGGTGATGTGTTCCGCATCATCCACGAAAAGACCCGCGAGATGTTGAATGATCCGGCAGCGAGAGTCCTCAACAGGGGTGGGATCGTGAAGCTGCCGGACGATGTCCTGCTGGTGTCACGTGACGGGACGGAGCATCCGATCGCCGACAGTGCTGCGCCTATCAACGGTGGAAGCGACAGACTGATAGGCATCGTGCTGGTCTTCAGTGATGTTACAAAGGAGCGTGAGGCGAGGCGCGCACTGCGTGAAAGTGAAAGACGTTATCGTGACTTTTTCATGGAGGATATTACGGGAGACTTTATCTTGGCCCCTGACGGAGAACTGCTGGACTGCAACCCGGCCTTTCTCAGGATCATGGGATTCAAGTCCGTAGAGGAGGCCAGGAAACACAACTTGACGACCATGTTCTCCTCTCCTGAAGCAGGTGAGGACCTCATAAACCTTCTTCGCAAGGAGAAGAGGGTGCTCGACCATGAAATCGAAATAAGGCGTGCGGACGGAAAGCCGATCGAGGTGATCGAGAACGTCATCGGAAAATTCGACGACAGCGGCAACCTTGTCGGCATTCAGGGCTACCTGTTCGATGTTACCGGACGGAAGAGGCTGGAACGGCAGCTCCTTCAGGCTCAGAAGATGGAAGCCGTGGGCCGGCTGGCCGGCGGCGTGGCCCACGACTTCAACAATCAGCTGAGCGTGATCATCGGATACAGTGAAATGGCGTTGGAGGAGGAGCCTCCCGGCAGCGTACGTCACGATTACTTTCAGGAGATCCTGAAGGCCGCGCAGCACTCGGCTGATCTCACGCGTCAGCTGCTGGCCTTTGCCAGACAGCAGATCATTGCTCCCAAGGTGCTGGACCTGAACGATGCCGTGACGAACGTACTCAGGATGCTGCGGCGCCTCATCGGAGAGGACATCGAGCTGATCTGGAGACCCGGGGAGGGGCTTTACAAGGTGAAGATCGATCCGGCACAGATTGACCAGATACTTGCAAACCTGCTGGTCAACGCAAGGGACTCGATCAGCGGCGTTGGGAGGATCGTCATCAGGACAGAGAATGTCACGTTCGATGAAGCCTACTGCGCCGATCATTTAGGCTTCATCCCCGGCGAGTTTGTCATGCTCGAGGTGAGCGACAATGGTTGCGGCATGGACAAGGAGACCCTTGACAATATCTTCGAACCTTTCTTTTCCACAAAGGAGAGCGGCAAGGGAACGGGCCTCGGGCTTGCAACCGTATACGGCATCGTGAAGCAGAACGAGGGCTTCATCAACGTCTACAGCGAACCCGGGGAAGGGACCATCTTCAGGATTTATCTGCGCCGGTTTGTCGAAGAATCGGCTCCGGTCCCGGAGCCTGCCGCTCCCGGGAGGATTCAGCGTGGTTCGGAAACCGTACTGCTGGTCGAAGACGAGGTGCTGATCATGAAGATGGCCAGGAGGATGCTCGAGAGGCTCGGATACACGGTGTTGACGGCTCGCTCTCCTCTGGAGGCGTTACGCCTTGTAGAGACGTATCCCGGAGACATCGACTTGCTGATCACGGACATAGTGATGCCGGAGATGAACGGCCGGACCCTGGCCGACCGGCTCTGTTCCAAGAGACCCGCGCTCAAGTGTTTGTTCATGTCCGGCTACACGGCTGATGCCATTGCACACAGCGGTGTCCTTGAAGAGGGCGTGCACTTCATCCAGAAGCCGTTCTCGATACGGGACCTTGCCGGTAAAGTGCGCGAGGCCCTCGACTCTTGATGGGGCATGATGCTGCACTTTTGTTTCCTGTAAGGGCGTGCGTTCCGTTGATTCATGCGGAAGAACAGACCGGAAGCGCGGCCCTGAAGAAAGGAGCACTCCGTCAGTTGCCGGCCCTCCCCTTCCTCGACTCTTCCAGCAGCTTCTCGAGCCTTTCAATGAACTCTGCCGAGAGCCCCTGCTCCCTTGCGCCTTCGATGATGGTCTCAAGATAGGTCCTCGATGGAGGGAAAGGCCCGTCCGGGTCCGGATTCGGGAAGTATACCCAGGCTTCGGCGGTCGAGCCGTCCGGAAGATCGACCCTGACCTTCTCCCTGTAATATCTTCCCCTGTCCACACTCTCAAAGCCGTCCAGCCTTTCAAGGTCGTCGCTGGATATGCGGTACAGCACTCCCTCCACTTCTTCCCCCGGGGCCGGAACGATCCCGGCGACCCCTCCTCCCCAGCGTTCAGACCGGAGCACAAAGTCCAGACGGTATCCTTTCAGCCTGCCGCGGGATACGAAACGCGCCGAGGGACACCGCTGTCTCATCTGCCGGAGGTTTATGTTTGAGGCATAGGCGAAGTAGTTCTCCGTTTTCATTCCTTCTCCTTATTCTCGTCGGCTATCAGGTAGCTCGTGAGGACCCTGTCGAGAAACCCGATCCTTGTCATTATGGACCTCCAGAACAGAATCATAGAAAGTACGAGGAGAAACACCATCAAGGCGGCCGAGTCCAACGTGAAAGGCGGGACCAGGCAGAGTACGCCTGCATAGAAGAAGCAGGACGAGAAGGATCGCTTCATGAACATGAGGAGGTTGTAACGCTCGACGAATCTCCTGTGGAGTTCCGGTTTCTCCACAAAGACCTTCATCTCGAAATACAGGTGCACCGGAGTGTGTTGCAGTATCGATCCGGCCCCGCTTTCTCCCGTTATGGACTCCAGGTAGTCTTTGATCCTCTTCTCACTGCTGTCGAGTGTCCTGACAAAAGTGAAGACCCTGCCGAGCATGGCTCTGTATATGGGAAACAGAATGAAGCTCAGACTGAAGAGGAACTGTCCGATCATGTAGGAGAATATCACGAGGAGCCCGGCCGTCACTTCCGGACTGTCAGGGAGAAGGCCCCTGATCTCCCTGAAGGGATGATCGATCGACTTAAGTCTGAGTATGGCGACGGAGAGGCCGAGGAATAGGAAGCCGGAAAAGAGATACATGAAGATGTCCCGTAGAAAAGTCGCCGCACTCGTGTAAATCGACTCGATGGTGTTCATTATCAGTCAGTCACTTTCTTATGGTATGTCATGGATATCACCTCGACCCCTGTCCTATAGTTTATCATACCCTGGGGAACCGGTACAGGCTTCCACCCGTGACGGATCACGAAAAAACCGTCATTGACCGGCTGATGCTACGCGCGCTACAGCACTTCGTGAATGTCCGGCGAAAGTCGCTTCCTCTATCGAGACAGAGCGGACAGGCGATGCGGACATGCAAGGCTTCCGTACTCTTGAATTTGTTGCATACTGTCGTGTAAAATTGCAATGTAGGAAAGACTTTGCGATTTCTTTTGTTTGCGGCCGAGCCCGGTGCCGATCCCCGGCCGGCATGCATCCCCTGCAGCTTTCTGTTCAGGAAACCATTTATGAATGTAAACGGCAGACACTATCGCACGATCTGGATCAAGGAAGACGATGAATCCGTGATCCGGATCATTGATCAGAGGCGGCTTCCACACGAGTTCACGATAGAGGACCTGGTCACTGTTGATGACATGGCCACCGCCATAAAGGATATGCATGTCAGGGGCGCGGGGCTGATCGGGGCAGCGGCAGGGTATGGAATGTATCTGGCTGCACTTGAAGCCGCCGGAAAGAGCTCCTTTGACGACCACCTGTATGCAGCAGCTGAAAAGCTCATGTCAACAAGGCCCACTGCGGTCAACCTCTCCTGGGCCGTGAAGAGACAGCTGGAGGCGGTCACGAAAGGAGACTCTCCCGCCGACAAGGTGGCCATAGCCATGAGAACTGCAAACGAGATCGCCGATGAGGATGCCGATTTCTGCCGGAGGATCGGCGAGCACGGGGTGAGGCTCATCGAGGAGATCGCTGCAGGCAAGAACGGCCGTCCCGTCAACATCCTCACTCACTGTAACGCCGGATGGCTGGCGTTCGTCGATTACGGCTCTGCAACATCACCCATATACGCCGCCTTTGACAGGGGGATCGATGTTCACGTCTGGGTTGATGAGACGAGGCCGAGGAATCAGGGCGCAAGCCTGACGGCGTGGGAACTCGGCCAGCACGGTGTGCCGCACACCGTGATACCAGACAATGCCGGCGGGCACCTGATGCAGCACGGGCTCGTGGACATAGTGATCGTAGGGACGGACAGGACGACGTACACCGGAGACGTGGCAAACAAGACGGGGACGTACCTCAAGGCCCTCGCTGCGAAGGACAACAACGTGCCGTTCTACGTTGCCCTGCCCTCGTCCACCTTCGACTGGGAGATAAGAGACGGAGTAAGGGAGATCCCTATAGAGGAGAGGGGACCCGATGAGGTCGTCTACATAGAGGGCCTCTGTGACGGCGAGATCAAGAGGGTTTTGCTGACCCCCGCAGGGAGCAGGGCCGCGAATTACGCATTCGACGTCACTCCCGCCAGGCTGGTCACGGGGCTGATCACCGAAAGGGGGATCTGTGCTGCAAATGAAGAGGCTATCCTCGGTCTCTACCCGGAGCACAGGGGCTGACCACGAGGTCGTCGCCTCGTCCATCCCGTTTAAGTACGGCAACCGTTCAGGCAGTGTTGACGTCAGAGTCCTGCGTTGCTGCGGGGCTGCGCTGAGGATGCAAAAACGAGGATCAGGGCCGACTTGTAGGACTATAAACTTTGACAAGGAGAGCGTATGGAGAAGGTGAAGGTCGGGATTATCGGTGGCTCAGGGCTTGATGATCCGAAGATCATCAAGGGGGCAAAGGAGAAGAACGTGAAGACGCCTTACGGCAAACCATCGTCGCCGCTGACCGTCGGAAAGATTGACGGTGTAGACGTCGTGATACTGGCCCGCCACGGGAAGAAACACACCATATACCCCACGGCGGTCAATTACAGGGCAAACCTGAGCGCTCTGAAAAAGGAAGGATGTACGCACATCCTCGCCACCACGGCGGTCGGTTCGCTCAGGGCGAGGATAAAGCCGGGAGACTTCGTATTCATCGACCAGTTCATAGACTTCACGAAACACCGGCCCCTCACCTTTCACGAGAAGAAGGTCATCCACACCCCGATGGCAGAGCCCTTCTGCAGCGAGCTCCGGTCGCTTCTCATCGAGACTGCAAAGGAGTTGAAGCTGAGGCACCACAAGAAGGGCACGGTGATCACGATCGAAGGTCCGAGATTCTCCACAAAGGCGGAGTCTCACATGTTCAGGGGCTTCGGCGCCGACGTCATCAACATGTCGACGGTGCCCGAGGTCATACTCGCAAGGGAGCTGGGCATCTGCTACCAGTCCATCGCGATGTCCACCGACTACGATTGCTGGAAGGAAGGCGAGGAGCCTGTTTCATGGGACATGATCGTCTCGATCATGCACCGGAACGCCGAAAACGTGAAGAGACTGATACTGAATACAATACCGAAGATCGAGGCTTCAGAACACAAGTGCAGCTGAAAAGGAGGAAGAGATGCCGATAAAGTCGAGAATAAGGACAGTGCCCGACTATCCCAAGAAGGGGATAATGTTCAGGGACATCACCACGCTGATCAAGGACCCCGTCGGGTTCAGGCTCGTTATAGACAGCCTGACGCAGAGGTACATTACAGACACCGTTGAGTTCGATACGATCGTCGGCATAGAGTCGAGGGGATTCATAATCGGCGGTGCCCTCGCCTACACGCTCGGCAAGGGATTCATCCCCATAAGGAAGAAAGGCAAGCTGCCCGCCGATACCATAAAGCACGAGTATGAGCTCGAGTACGGAACCGATGTCATCGAGATACACAAGGACGCCTTGAAGAGCGGAGAAAAGGTTCTTCTGGTGGACGACCTGCTTGCAACCGGCGGTACTGCGCTGGCGTCGGCTGCCCTCATCGAGAAACTCGGGGCCGAGGTCGCGGAGATGGCCTTCATAGTCGACCTGCCCGATATAGGCGGGCACAAGAGACTGACCGACAAGGGATACAAAGTATTTGCGTTGACAGAGTTCGAGGGGGATTAGCTCTGGGAATACTGGAGAAGACCTTCCGGCTTGCCGACAACGGCACGTCCATCCGGACCGAGGTGATCGCGGGAGTGACCACCTTCCTGACCATGGCCTACATAATCGTGCTTCAACCGATGGTCCTCTCGGGAAAGATGTTCGGCTTCGATACAGGGATGGATTTCGGTGCAGTCATGACCGCCACGTGCATTTCGGCAGCCGTCTCCACCCTGATAATGGCGCTTTATGCGCGTTATCCGATAGCCCAGGCCCCCGGCATGGGTGAGAATTTCTTCTTCGTCTTCTCCGTCCTTCCCGGCATTGCAGCGGCCGGTTTTTCGAATGCCTGGCAGGTTGGCCTGGGCGTGGTATTCGTTTCAGGGGTGCTCTTTCTTTTGCTGTCCGTTGCCGGTGTGCGCGAGATGATCGTGAACGCCGTCAGCCCGAGCATGAAGAATGCGATGGCCGTGGGGATAGGGTTGTTCATCGCGTTCATCGGCCTGCAGAACGCAGGTCTCATCGTCAGCGCGGCTTCGATAGTGACGACACCCGCAGGACCTGTCATAAGTCCGGGCACACTCGTCAAGCTAAATACGCACCTTGTCTTCATAGACGCGGCCGTATTCTTCACGGGCTTGCTGGTTACGGCTGTGCTTCATGTCCGCAGGGTACGCGGTTCCATACTCCTCGGCATACTGAGTACAACGGCCTTGTCCGTTGCCCTGAAGTTTCTCATGTCCGCATCCCCGGTCGCAGCTTCACCGGTCTTTGCGGACTCCATGCTCGCAGCCCGGTTCAGGCTCGCCGACGGCATATTTTCGATGCCGCCCTCCATTGCTCCCACCTTCTTCAGGATGGACATTGCAGATGCCCTGTCTCTATCGATGTTGCCGTTCATCCTCATCTTCCTGTTCATGGACGTCTTCGATACCATAGGCACACTGATAGGAGTGAGCGAGCAGGCCGGATTCATAAGGGACAACAGGCTTCCACGTGCCAGGGAGGCGATGCTGTCCGATGCCATAGGGACCGTCAGCGGGGCCGTGCTCGGGACGAGCACGGTAACGAGTTTCATCGAGAGCGCAGCAGGAGTTGAACAGGGCGGCCGGACGGGGCTTACCGGTGTCACTGTTGCGCTGCTCTTTGTGGTGGCGCTGTTCTTCAGTCCCCTCGTGATGATGATAAGCAGCTATCCCGTCATCACGGCACCCGCGCTCGTCGTTGTAGGGGCGATGATGATGAGGAACGTTTCGAGGATAGACTGGGCCGACTACAGCGAATCGGTTCCCGCGTTCCTGATGATCATAGGGATTCCGCTGAGCTACTCCATTGCGGACGGACTGACCCTCGGGTTCGTTACATACCCACTCATAAAGCTGCTGAGCGGCAGGGGCCGGGAAGTCGGTCTGTTCATGTACGGGCTCGCTGTCGTGCTTGCGCTGTATTTCATCTTTGTGCGATCCGCGATATAGGCTTCCTCTATATCTTCGTGATCGTTATCCTGGGTTCGGACTTCGCCTCTATGAGTTCCTTGGCGTCTCCCGTTATCCTGCCGACGATGTTCACCTCGCTTGCGGGAACGGGCTCGGGCCCGGTGCTCAGCGGCGTAGGGCCGAAGAATATCGCCAATGCGCGGCCCGGGGGCCAGTAGCCCAGGTCGCCGACCCTTACCTCTGTTGTTGCGGTATCATCGGAAGGCATGTCGACCGGTATCTCGAAGTAGAACTCGTCCCCCCATACGTTGAAGGACGTCTCTATGGGAAGGCTCTCGGCAACGGCACGGGCCGTAGCCGTATCGAAGAGCTCTCCCTCCAGGACCACGTGGCCTGCCTTTATCATGATCCGTACCGGCATGGTTCTGTCTGAATTGTAGAAGAAAGGGAGGGCTTGATGCAACCCGGGGCATCCCGTGGTCCCGCCCCCACGGCATTGTTCTTGACATAAGTGCCCTCAAAAATTTATACTTCATATCCGTGAACTGATCTGCAAATTCAAGGAAGAGACAAGGGGAAGATGAGATGGGAGGAGCTTACACGACATATCACCCTCACAGGACGAAAAGGAAGAGGTCTCTCGGATTTCTCGTAAAGATGAGGACGAAGAACGGCCGGAAGGTCATAAAGAGAAGAAGGGCAAAAGGCCGCAAAAGATTGACCGTCTGAGGAAAACGAAGGATTTTCAGAAGGTCTTCAACTCCGGACGAAAGCATATTCTCAGATATGTAATCCTCTATGCCCTTCCCAACAGTCTGAATACCATAAGACTAGGCCTGGCCGTAAGTAAAAGGATAGGAAGTGCTGTTGTCAGAAACAGGACCAAGAGGTTGCTGAGAGAGGCGATGAGGCAGGCCGTCGGTGAGCGTGCCGGGAAAGAAGGAAGTCCGGGAGTATGCGGCTATGACATTGTACTGATTCCCCGAAGGCGTTGCATAGGTGCCAAGTCGTCGGACTTGGTGCCGGAGCTGGCGGGGAAGATGGAAAGCTGCCTGAAATGAAAAGACTCGGTATTTTACTTATAAAGGGTTACAAATTGCTGCTCTCTCCTCTCATGCCGCAGAGCTGCAGATTCGTTCCAACCTGTTCTGATTATTCAATAGAGGCAATCAACAAGTATGGAGCCTTGAGAGGCGGGTTGCTCTCGGTAAAGAGAATACTAAAGTGCCACCCTTTCCACCCGGGTGGATATGATCCGGTGAAATAGGTACCTGACGATGGATGAAAATTTCGAAAAGAGGATGCTGATAGCTATCGTACTCACCCTTGTGGTTCTTCTCGGGTATCAGTTTTTTCTTGCTCCAAAGCCTCCGGCCCAAAGACCTGAAGAGATCCCCGACATCGTCAAGGAGATTCCACGGAGGGCGGAGGACATACCGCCCGTCGAGAAGCCGAACCTGCTCGTCCCCGAGAACGCAAAGACTTCAGAGGAGAAACTAATAAGGGTCGAGACTCCGCTCTATAGCGCCGTCTTTTCATCGCGGGGCGGAACCATCAAGAAGTGGCAGCTGAAGAAGTACAGGGACGACTCCGGACTCGAAGTGATCCTGATGAGGCCTGATGCAAAGGTGTCGGCACTGGCCATGGGGACCGACGGTGAAAACTTCGTTTTCGACGAGATAAACTTTGCGGTTACCGGTGTGAGCGGCGACATCCATCTGAAGGATGCAGGAGACCGTGCCGTGCTCTCGTTCGTCTACAGGGGAGACGGCATTGCAATAAAGAGGACCTATACTGTCTCGGCCGACAACTATGATATAGAGCTTGTCGAGGAGGTGCAGGGTCCCGATAATTACTGGCTGACCCTCGGCAGCGGCTTCGGCATATCCGGGGCGGAGGGTTACGGCGGACATATAGGTCCTGTTGTCCTCAAGGATGCCGACAGGGTCGAGATCAAGCCCAACAAGCTGAAAGAACCCAGGGTTTTCGGCCCGGAGCTCAAATGGATCGCTCAGGAGGACAAGTACTTCTTTGCCTCCGTCGTTCCCCTCGGGAAAGCCGTCGGGGCAAAGGTCTGGCGCAGCAGTAACGGGGAGGTGCTCGTTGCAGTCAATCTTCCCGCGGGAAAGAACAAGCTTCTTCTTTATGCCGGCCCGAAGGAGCATGACCGGCTGAAGAGTTTCGGTGTCGGTCTCGAGTATATCGTAGACTTCGGATTCTTCTCGATACTCGCTCGTCCCCTCTTCTGGATACTCAAGCTGTTCTACAGGATCATCGGCAACTACGGCTGGTCGATAGCGCTTCTCACGATCCTTGTGAGGATACCTTTCATTCCGCTCATCAACAAGGGGCAGAGGTCCATGAAGAAGCTCCAGGCGCTTCAGCCGAAGATGAACGAGATAAGGCAGAAGTACAAGAAGGACCCTCAGAAGATGCAGAGGGAGATGATGGAGCTTTACAAGAAGTACAAGGTGAATCCCATGAGCGGATGCCTGCCCATGCTCATACAGATTCCGGTCTTCTTCGCCCTCTACAAGGTGCTTCTTGTTGCAATAGAGTTGAGGCGGGCACCCTTCATCTTCTGGATACAGGACCTCTCGGAGAAGGATCCCTACTACATACTGCCTATCATCATGGGGATCACGATGTTCATCCAGCAGAAGATGACGCCGACGACCATGGAGTCACAGCAGCAGAAGATAATGAATTATCTGCCCGTCATCTTTACCTTCCTCTTCCTGAACTTCCCCTCAGGGCTCGTGCTCTACTGGCTCGTAAGCAACCTCTTGAGCATACTTCAGCAGTACTTCGTCAACAGAAAGGTTGCAAGCGAAGGAAACGCATAGAGGGCAGGGTTGCAGCGAGCGGATACGGACGCGGACCCTGTGCCGGGTCCACTACGACGTGATCTGTCTTCACCTTCTGAACAGCTTGAGCTCCCCTTCTGCAACGAGGGTTCCATCGGTCTTCTTCACTGTAGCGGTTCCTGCTATCAGCCGTCCCCTGAGCGGCCTGACCGTGGCCTCGATTTCACACGGATTTCCTATAATGAGCGGATTTCTGAACCTGACGCGCAGTTCGACCGTAACGGCCTGAATGCCCAGTGATGATGCCGCCTTGACGGCAGCTTCGTCGATGAGCGTGCTGATAAGTCCGCCGTGGAGAATGCCCCTGTACCCTTGATGCCTTTTGTCCGGAAGGTATACGGTGCTGGCATGACCGTTCGATGCCCGGAAGTCGAGTCTCAACCCGTGGGGGTTGCCTTTTCCACATACGAAGCATGTCCCGTCGTCAGTGAGTTCCATGTCCTGTCCTGTGGTGTACGGCCGTTTCTCGCAGTGCCGTCCGGGGAGACGTTGATCAGGGCAAGGCGGCAGCGGACGGGGTCGCGTTGGGTGCAGCGGTATCGGAAAGAAACACGCTGCATGTCCCGCCGAGTACGGCTACTTGTTCATCATCTCGAGAAACTCCTTGTTCGTCTTCGTGCTCCTGAGCTTGCCGAGCAGGAACTCCATGCTTTCGACCGTCCCGAGGGGGTTGAGCACCTTCCGGAGTATCCACATCTTGTTGAGCACGTCCTTTGCGACCAGGAGCTCCTCTTTTCTCGTGCCGGAGGCATTGATGTTGATGCTCGGGAATATCCTCTTCTCGACGAGCCGTCTGTCGAGGTGCAGTTCCATATTGCCCGTGCCCTTGAATTCCTCGAATATGACATCATCCATACGGCTGCCCGTATCGACAAGTGCGGTGGCTATGATCGTCAAGCTGCCCCCGTTTTCGATGTTTCTCGCCGTACCGAAAAAGCGCTTGGGCTTCTGGAGGGCATGGGCGTCGAGGCCGCCTGAGAGGACCTTCCCGCTCGCTGGTATTATGGTGTTGTACGCGCGTGCGAGTCTGGTTATGCTGTCAAGGAGGATGACGACATCCCTCTTTATCTCCACAAGCCTCTTTGCCCGTTCGATGACCATCTCGGACACCTGTGTGTGTCTCTGGGGCGGCTCGTCGAACGTGGAGCCTATTATCTCTGCGGTTTCAACCTGCCTCCTCCAGTCCGTCACTTCTTCGGGCCTTTCGTCGATGAGCAGTATGATCAGGTGTATTTCGGGCTGGTTCTTCTTGATCGCCTTGGCGATCGACTGAAGGAGCATGGTCTTTCCGGTCCTTGGCGCGGCCACTATCATGCCCCTCTGTCCCTTTCCGACAGGCGTGATCAGGTCCATAACCCTGGTGGAATAATCATTCGAGCTGTACTCGAGGTTGATCTTTTCCGTGGGGTAGTAGGGAACGAGATTGTCAAAGAGCGGACGCGTTATGTTGTCGTCGGGCGGCTCGTGATTTATGGCCTCGACCTTCAGCAGCGCGAAATACCGCTCACTCTCCTTCGGGGGACGTATCTGTCCTGATACGAGGTCTCCGGTCCGCAGGTTGAATCGTCTTATCTGCGAGGGGGACACGTATATGTCGTCGGGGCTCGGCAGGTAACTGTAGTCAGGGGAACGGAGGAACCCGAACCCGTCGGGGAGTATCTCGAGGACCCCCTCGGCAAAGAGGTTTCCCGTCTTCTCTGCCTGGGCATGCAGAATCGCGTATATCAACTCCTGTTTCCTCATTCCGGATATTCCGTCGATGCGCAGGTTGCGAGCTACCTGTGAGAGTTCCTCAATGGTCTTTTCCTTCAACTCAGAGATCGAGACATTACTCATGATGCACTCCTTCAATATCTGTTAAGGTGTCAAGTCTTTCCAGATATGGATTACTTTAAGGAAGCCTACGGCTTCTTAGTTTATTCTTCAATAAACCTGAAGTTGTTTGTTTAACCTGATTATGCCGGCAGGTTTTCGGAACCATGAAATTTTATGAAAGAGGCTGGTATTCGTGATATTCTCAGCCGTTGAGTGCTACCTTTCATCTCCCGGGATTAGGGATAAAAGATGACGCCTTTCCAAGGAAGCCTGACGCCGTCACTATTGCCGATTGTCGGGCAAAACCATTAGTTGACAAAGGGATACCTGATTCAACCAACTGAAGAAAACGATCCATTCTCTTTCGGTGTTTTTAGGTATGAACAGGAACCTGCATTCTCTCCCCCCTTGATACGGCAGGAGCTACGTGTACACAATAGTTAAGTCCTGATTATATCCTGAAGAGACCTCAAATGCAGTGCTTCTCTCTCAATTCTACTGTATAGAGTACTACAAAGAAAAAAGTTTGTCAACTCTTCGAGGCAACGCGCCCTTTTGGTCCGCCTGCCTGATCCGGCGTCAGGGTTGATTTTGTGGTGCTCAAAATAGGACAATAAGTAGTCCGGTTCTTCAGGTTGCCCAAAAAATCCCATTGCTGGAGGTATTACGATGCTTGACAGGACGAAGGTTGAAGAGGTCATAAACAGGATCAGGCCTGCGCTTCAGAGAGACGGCGGAGACGTCGAACTCGTTGAGATCACCGACGACAATGTAGTGAAGGTGAGGCTCGTCGGCGCCTGCGGTACATGTCCGATGTCGATCATGACGCTCAAGGGCGGCATCGAGGCTGCAATGAAGCAGGATATCCCCGAGGTCAAGGCCGTAGAGGCTGTGTAGGCAAAGAGACAATGCGAGGCATTCCCTCCTCCGCCGACCGGGTATTTCAGCCGGTCAGCTCATGCCCGAGCCATTTCAGATACTCCGTGGAGCCCTCTGTTATGGAGAGAGAGATTATCTCGGGCACACTGTAGGAATGCAGCTCCTTCACCCTCTTCTCAAGCGAAGCGAAGCGGTCCGTGCTCGTCTTTACGACCATGAGCACCTCGTGTTCATCCTCGATCTTGCCTTCCCAGCTGTAGATGGAGCGTATCCCCTTCACGATGTTGACACACCCGGCAAGCCTCTCTTCAACTAAAGTCCTCGCTATCCTCGCAGCTTCCTCCTCATCAGGCGCTGTGATGAAGACGACCGAATAAGCCATGTGTGACCTCCTTTATCAAGGTTGTGCCGGAAAAGATCGCCCGGCCGCAGTCTCTCCCTTCAGTGCCTGACGCACCGTCGTCGTCAGACCGGACTACTATTATATCAGGTCGGCGGCATCATTTGGCGCCGCTGGATCATCGCAGTATACAGACGGTGCGGCCTCTGCTATAATAGTCCCTATGAACAAGATCCTGTCGGTCTGTCCTTACTGCGGCTGCGGTTGCGGTCTTTACATCCATGTGGAGGATGGACGGATCACGGGTGTCTCGCCGAGCAGGACCCATCCGGTAAACAGGGGAAGCCTCTGCGTAAAGGGCTGGAACGCCCATGAGTTCGTTGCACATCCCGACAGGCTCGAGACTCCGCTCATAAGGGATGCCGGCGGCTTCAGGAGGGCTACATGGAACGAGGCACTGACGCTCATAGCGGAGCGCCTCGAGGGGATCCGGGCGGAACACGGGCCTGACTCCATAGGGGTTCTCAGTTCGGCGAAGTGTACGAACGAGGAGAACTTTCTGATGATGAAGTTCGCAAGGGCGGTGCTCGGCACGAACAACATAGATCACTGTGCCAGGCTCTGTCACTCCTCCACCGTGGGTGGCTTGGCTGCCGCCTTCGGCTCCGGTGCGATGACCAACTCCATAAGCGAGATCGCTGATGCAAGTCTCCTCTTCGTGATCGGATCTAACACCACCGAGCAGCACCCGATGATCGCAATGCATATGCTTGCGGCCGTTGACCGCGGTGCAACGCTGATAGTCGCAGACCCCCGCAGGACGCAGATAGCGGAGTTCGCCCATATACACCTCAGGCACCGCAGCGGCACGGACGTCGCCCTCCTGATGGGAATAATGAACGTCATAGTGGGCGAGGGGCTCGTGGATGCAGACTTCGTCAGGAGGAGGACGGAGAATTTCGACTCCTTTGCAGAGGAGCTCAAGCGTTTCACGCCGGCGGCCGTCGAGGAGATTACCGGGGTGAAGGCAAACGACATAAGACGCGTTGCAAGGGTCTATGCCATGGAGAAGCGCTCCATGCTCTTCTATGCGATGGGAATCACACAGCATATAACCGGTGTCGACAATGTCAGGGCCTGTGCCAATCTCGTCATGCTCTCCGGACACATAGGCCTGCCGATGTCCGGCATAAATCCCTTGAGGGGCCAGAACAACGTACAGGGTGCCTGTGATATGGGGGCCCTGCCGAACGTGTACAGCGGATACCAGAAGGTTGCAGACCCGCGGGCGAGGAGGAAGTTCGAGAGGGCATGGCGGAAGCGGCTCCCGGCTGCCCCCGGACTGACGATAATGGAGATGATGGAGGCGGCACGTGCGGGCAGGCTGAGGGCGATGTACGTAATGGGTGAGAACCCTCTGCTGTCCGACCCCGATATAAATCATGTCAGGGAAGCGATCGAGAGGATGGAGTTCCTCGTTGTTCAGGACATATTTCCGAACGAGACCTCGGAGCTTGCCGACGTGATACTTCCCGCTGCGTCGTTTGCCGAGAAGGAAGGGACCTTCACGAACACGGAGCGGAGGGTGCAGCTTATCAGGAGGGCTGTCGCACCGGTCGGCGAGGCGATGCCTGACGGAGACATCATTTGTGCCCTTGCAGCGAGGATGGGATACAGCATGTCCTACAGGGGCGCCTACGAGGTGATGGAGGAGATAGCTCTTCTGACTCCCTCTTACGGCGGCATACTACATCACAGGCTCTCCGAAGGGTTCGGACTGCAATGGCCGTGTCCAGACAGCAGTCATCCCGGCACCCCCTACCTGCACAGAAAGAAGTTCGCCAAGGGGCTCGGCACGTTCATTCAGGTGGACTTCCTGCCGCCTGACGAGCCGCCTGATGACGACTTTCCCTTTCTGCTCACCACCGGGCGTCTTTACTTCCACTATCATACAGGGACGATGTGCCGCAGGACCGCTGTGCTTGAACGGGAAGAGCCCGAGTGTCTTGTGGAGATAAACCCGGCAGATGCAGAGAGGCTCGGCCTGAAAGACAGGTCAGTGGTGAGGGTGACGTCCAGGAGAGGTGCCATAGAGCCGAGGGTGCTCGTGACATCCAGGGTTCCCGAAGGCACGGTCTTCATCCCGTTCCATTTCATTGAGGCAGCTGCAAACGTGTTGACGAACCCTGCAATGGATCCCGGGGCCAAGATCCCGGAGTACAAGGTCTGCGCGGTAAGACTGGAGAAGATCCGGACATGAAGAGAGAGTGGATACTGGAGAAGAACCACATATCCTACTGGCTGAGGCAGTTGAGGAAGGATAGGGACCTTGTCGGCCCGCTGCGCAACGAGGGCAAGGACGTCGTCTTCATGACCGTCGAGCAGATACACGAGGTGGTGCTTGATCTTCCGGCGTCGCTTCCTTCGCCCAAGGAGTTCCTGTTCCCCCAGTACGAGTCCATGTTGAGGTTCAACGTCTCGGGTAAGGTCCCGGTGGCCGGCCCGGGAGCTAAAACCGTTTCTCCCGGTGCGTGTGTGGAGTGCTCACGGGAAGGTGACCTCCTCGACCTGGCGGACAGGAGGAGACGGCTCGTCTTCGGTGTCAGGTCCTGTGACGTCTCTGCCGTAAGGCTCCTCGACAGGTTCTTTCTCGAAGGATTCAGGGATCCTTATTACGAGCAGAGGAGGAAGAACATCCTGTTTGTCTCTATCGTCTGCAACAATCCCGATCCGACCTGTTTCTGCATCGGACTGGGGACGGGGCCTTACCTCGAAGAGGGCTTCGACATACAGCTGACCGATCTCGGGGACAGATATTTCGTCCAGGCCTCCTCTGCCGAGGGGATAAGGACGGTCAAGGATATGTCGTTCCTCTTCCGCAGGCCCCGGAAGGCGGACCTCGATGACCAGTACGAGGTGTTCCTCAGCGCGAAGGCGAGGTTTCACAAGCGGATAAGCCTCGAGAGTTCCAGGCGGGCCATTCTTGAAGGCAGGGTGAAGGACTCCTTCTGGCGGAGGGTGACCGAGAGGTGCTTCGAGTGCGGCGGGTGTGTCTATGAATGTCCGCTCTGTACGTGTTTCACTGTAGCCGACAGGAGATATCCCGACGCTGTCGAGCGGATCAGGCTTTGGGATACGTGTCTCTTCAAGGGGTTCACCAGGATGGCCGGCGGCATACTCCCGAACGGGAAAAGGATGCTGAGGACGAAGCGGTGGTTTTACCACAAGCTCGTCCACTACCCCGAGGTGTTTGACGAGTTCGGGTGTGTGGGCTGCGGCAGATGTGCCGTCACGTGTCCGGGAAGGATAGACATGGCAACGATTGCAACTGAGATGAAGGGGCTCGACCTTGACGGAAGCGAGCAGCGTCCATGAAGCCCGGACGGGCCGTGCCGTCATGAGGCCGGCAGCAGTGCCTGTCAAGGTCGTCACCCGGGATGGTGAGTGAAGAATGACGAGAAGCAGCAGCGGGAATGTATACGTGCCATTTGGCGGAAAGGTCGAGGTGGTGATACCCCAGGCGAGGGACATAAGCCTGTTCAGGGTGAAGACGGAGGCGCCGCTCGACTATGCGCCGGGACAGTTCTTCATGGTCTCTCTCTGGGGTGCCGGCGAGGTCCCGATATCCGTGGCATCGCTCTCCAGGGACGATGCCGTGGTGGATCTGTGCATAAGGCGGGCCGGAGCCGTTACGGGTGCGCTCCACGCCCTCGAGGCCGGCGACACCGTGTGGCTCAGGGGCCCCTACGGCAATGGCTTTCCCCTGGATACGTCGAGGGGCAGGGACGTCGTGCTGGTTGCCGGCGGGATAGGGCTGGCACCGCTGAGGCCGCTCATCGAGTGGTTCATGGAGAACCCCGGAGACGCCGGCCGTGTAACACTGCTTTACGGAGCGAAGAGCCCCGGAGAGATCGTGTTCAGGGACGAGATGGAGCAGTGGAGGGACAGGGGCATCGAGGTGCTTGTTACGGTGGACAGGGCCGAAGGCGGATGGGAGGGCCGTACAGGCCTGGTTACCGGGCTCTGGCAGGAGTTGCGTTCGGACCTGCAGCAGGCAACGGCCTACATATGCGGTCCGGAGGTTATGATTAGGGCGGCCATGGGTGAACTGTTCCTCCTCGGCATGCCCGAGGAGAGGATAATCACCACGCTCGAGGCACACATGAAGTGCGGTGTAGGTAAATGCGGCCACTGTTATGCAGGCCCGAGGTATATCTGCACGGACGGTCCAGTTTTTTCGTACAGGGAGGTAAAGAGTTACGGCCTCTTCCTATCCCGGTAGCAGCTCCAGGTTCTTCATCCTCGTCCTGAGCTGTTTGCGGCTTATGCCGAGCAGGGTGGCCGCCCGTGACTGGTTCCAGGAGGTCTTCTCGAGGGCCTTCAGAATGACGCGCTTCTCCATCTCGACGAGATTGAAACCGTCGGATTCGAACCTTGATTCTTCGGCAACCAGTATGAGCTTGCGGGGGAGACAGTCGATGGTTATCTTTTCGTAAGGGCATAGAATCACCGCTCGCTCGACGACGTTCTCGAGCTCCCTGACATTGCCGGGCCAGTCGTAGTTTATGAGGATCTCCGTGACCTTTGAGTCGAACCCGGTGATCTCCTTTTTGTTCTTCTTGCTGAAGAGGGAGAGGAAGTGTGAGGCGATTATGGGGATGTCCTCCTTCCTTTCCCTGAGCGGCGGCATGTGGATGGTTATCACGTTCAGCCTGTAGTAGAGGTCCGCCCTGAACTCGCCCTTTTCGACCGCCTCCTCTATGTTCCTGTTCGTGGCGGCAAGGATGCGCACGTCGACCTTGATCTTCTTCTTGCCGCCGAGCCTGTGGACCTCTTTCTCCTGGAGGAACCGGAGCAGTTTTTTCTGGAGCGTGAAATCGAGGTCTCCGATCTCGTCAAAGAATATGGTGCCGCCCTCTGACATCTCTATGAGACCCACCTTGTTGTCGTAGGCACAGGTGAAGGCCCCTTTCTCGTATCCGAAGAGTTCGCTCTCCATGAGTTCAGGCGGTATGGTCGTGCAGTCTATGGGAATGAACGGACTGTTCGCCCTCAACGAGGTGTAGTGCAGTGCGCGTGCAACCAGTTCTTTTCCCGTGCCGCTTTCGCCCAGTATGAGGACGGCGGCGTCGGTCTTGCTGACACGCTGGATCATGGAGAAGACTTCCTGTATGGCCGGAGACTTGCCGATTATGTTCAGAAACTGGTATTTGCCCGGTGTATCCTCTCTCGAATCCATCGCCCACTCCCTCTTCTGCAGGGCATCCCTTACCATGGATATCATGATATCTATATTTACGGGTTTTGTCAAATAGGTGTATGCCCCCTTCTTCATGGCGTTCACCGCCCTCTCTATGGTTCCGTAGGCGGTCATCAGGATGACGGGCATGTTCGGGTTTCTCGCCTTGATCTCCTCGAGCAGGGCCTCGCCGTCGATGCCCGGCAGCTTGTAGTCCGATATGACGAGGTCTACATCGTTGTTTTTGAACCTGGAGATCGCCTCCTCTCCGGTCCTGGCCGTCTCCACGTTGAACCTCTCCTTCCTGAGAGACGCCGAGAGCACCTTCAGGGAGTTTATCTCATCGTCTACTATGAGTATGGTGTGTTTCATCTCTTCAGAGGCAGAAACAGGGTGAACGTGCTCCCCTTGCCCGGGGCGCTCTCGACCATTATGTCACCGCCGTGCTCCTTGGCTATCTTCCTGGATATGGCCAGTCCCAGCCCCGTTCCGCGCGTTCTGGTCGTGAAGAACGGATTGAAAATGTTTTCCATGTCTTCTGCTCCGATCCCCTTGCCGTTGTCTTCGACCGAAAGAAGCAGCCCCCTGCCCGACATAGCGGTCCTGACTTTGATTTTACCATTTTTCTCCACTGCATCAAAAGAATTGATCAGGAGGTTTATCAGTACCTGCTTTATCTGGTGGTAATCGAAGGGGATCTCGGGGACCTCCCGGTCCAGACGGGTTTCGATCATTATCCCCTGCTCCTCGCTCTCCTGTCTCAGGAGGTCGAGGGTTTCCATGACCAGCTTGTTGATGTCTGACGGCCTCGGTTCTGGTTTGACGGGTTTTGCAAAGTCGAGCAGTGTAGTGGTCAGCTTGTTTATCCGCGCCACCTCGTCATAAATGACCTTGAGGAATTCCCTGATGAGGCTCCCCCTGAAATTCTTCTGTATGTACAGGGCGGCCCCTCCTATCGCATTGAGTGGATTCTTGATCTCATGTGCGAGCGTGGCTGCCAGTTCCCCGGTTGCAGCAAGCCTGCTCAGCCTGTCCTGTTCTGAAAGCGAGTGGCTCAACTTGACGACCATGTCATTGAAGGCCCTCGAAAGCTCGCCGATCTCATCGTTGCCCTGAACCTCTATCTGCTTGTTGAAGCCCTCCTCCGCAAGCCTGTCAACGGCGTCCTTGAGGTTGAGCAGGGGGCGTATGAGCCGTATGATCAGTCCCAGTCCGAACAGCAGTGCAGAGGCGAGGGTTATCAGGAGCAGAAGAAATACCATGAGCCTCCTTCCAACGAGGTGTATCGGGCTGATGTTTTCGTAGAAGACGACCATGCCGAAGACGAGCAGCGGGATGGCGGCGAGGAGGCTGAATGCCGTCAGCGCCCTGTAGAGCATGCTCTCCTTCAGTCCGAGGATCGACTCCCTGGTCATACTGAAGAAGAGAATTCCGAACCCTACCGGCCTGAAGAGATGGCCGTATATCCAGGCTGCCGACCCTATGGGGGCGGGAAAGAAGAGCAGGACTGCGGATATGCATATCAGCGCGTGTCCGAGCGCTGTGTGCAGATGTGTCCTGAGCCTCGTGTTGTAGAATGCCGCGATGTAGATCATGCAGACAACGCCGGATAGGTACGAGACGATGATCCATACCAGAGGCCTGAATTCCCCGAAGATGGGGAATCTCTCGTAGACTCCCGGATACAGCAGGGCCAGCAGCGGAAGATAGAGCAACGGGAAGGTCCGCTCCCTCCACGGTTTCTCTGCGGAGACCGCCACAATCAGTGTGAGGAGGCCGAGGCAGTAGCCGAGGAGTGTCTGGTAGAGGATGTTTTCATCCAGCCCGGCGGTGTGTATGGTGGCGTGTATCAGGCTGCTGATGCCGAGTACCGCAAACCCCGTACCGAGTAGGAACAGCCTGTTCTTCTTCTCCCTGTCAAGGAGCTGCGCCTCTGAACGGGAGATGGACAGGACCCTGACCGCGAGAGTGAAGCATATCAGCGCTATCGCATACTCTTCTCCTATATGATAAAACAGCCAGTTCATAAGGACGGTGAAACGTCGAGGCCGGAATGTCTCCAAAGCAGCTGCATCTATATCTACATTAAAGCATAGGCGGGGCATAAATCAAACGGTCGCATTAGATCATGAAAAATGTCCGCAAACAGTATCCGGTCAGATCAAAAAGTGTCCCTGAAACAACACCGTCCGATAAAGAGTGTAAGTCATGGCAGGAGAATGAGTGAAGAGTCTGTCATATCGCTACCTTCCCGTAATCGGGCTTTTTTATCTATGTGTCCGGGCGGCAGTTTACCGGACTTTGTCCTGCATTGTGAAAGGGTTACCGTATCTGTTTGCCGACGTAAGAACGGTTCCCCTGTTTTTACCGGACACTGCTGTATCCAAACAACGGCTCATCTTTGAGCTGACGGGCGGTAGGGGGGCGGATTGTCCGTTACGGCACAGACGATTCCCGGCTCCTGTGCCGAACGGGACAGGAGCCGGTGGTTGGCGGGAAGCGGACCGGGTGGGGACGTTCAGTCCCGGAAGCACGACCAGCCAAGGAAAATGAGCGGTCGGGCCGGACCTCGATGCTCGGTGTGCCGCGGACTGCCCCGGATCCCGCATTCTGGCATCTTCTTTGCTGTATCTGTTTCTCCTGTAAGGAGCCTGCGGTGGCGAGAAATATCAGGGTTGACAAGATACTGGATGTCAAGGGGCTTTCCTGTCCCGGACCGACCGTCTTGACGATGAAGGCGCTCGAGGGCATGAAGAAAGGCAGGGTGCTCCAGGTGATAGCCAATGACACCAGTGCGGTGATCGCCATTCCGTCTCTGTGCAGAAATACCGGCTATGAACTGCTTGAATTCAGGGAAGAGGAAGGAACTCTGTATTTTTTCATCAAGAGTTGAGACGGACGTCTTGGAGAGAGCCTTTTCGGTTTTCACAATGCCTCAAGAGTACCCCTCCCCAAAGCCTTGCCATTCACAAGAGGGCTTCACGCCTTGGAGGCGTGAATCGTTTTGATGGATGGTCAGGTTCGTCAGACTCGATCAAACCCGGCGTTGCCGGGTTTGATCACTTTTTTCCTCTGTTCAGGATCTCTGACAAACGTCGCCGGGTGACTATCTCAGGTTTGTAAACTGGATGTGTATCCCGAAGTCCTTTCCCTTGAGACCGGACATGACGGTCTGCAGGTCGTCTATCTTTTTCCCCTTGACGCGAACCTGCTCTTTCTGGATCTCGGGGGAGACCTTCAGCTTCAGACCCTTTATGAACTTCACTATCTCCTTCGCCTTGTCCTGGGGAATGCCCTGCTGAAGGGTTATCACCTGCCTGACCGTATCTCCGGTGGCGGGTTCCACCTTGCCATAGCTCAAGGCCTTCAAGGATACCCCTCTCTTTACGAGCTTGGCCTGCAGTATGTCGATGACGCTCTTGATCTTGTGCTCGTCATCGGAGATCAGCGTGATGACCCCCTTGTCCTTGTCGAGCTTTATGCTGCTCTTGCTTCCCTTGAAATCGAAACGCTGGCTTATCTCTCTCATTGCCTGGTTCACTGCGTTGTCGACTTCCTGCATGTCCACTACACATACGATGTCAAAAGAATGAGTTTCAGCCATTCGCTCCCTCCTTGATTATTCCATCTTCTGTGCCTTGACGGAGAGATAGTATGCAACCATCAAGACCAGTATGACGATCGTGCTCAGCCCTATCTCGTAGAGTTTTTCCACGGGTACATGCTCCATGGTGGAGGTCTGGGCCTCTATCAGGAGTATCCTTCTGACCGCAGCTATCATGCCTATGGCGAGAAACGGACCGAGCAGGAACTTCTGTTTCTTCAGGAACCTTATCACGGTCCATAGCAGTTCGAGAATTATCAGCGCCAGGAGAACGTCGTTCACAAGGCGTATTATGGAGTCGCGGGACGGATGGATGATGTTCAGCACGGCAAAGTAGAACATGAAACTGCATGCCACAAGCAGCAACAGGGCGGCAAATATGTGAAACAGGATGTCCGCCTTTATGAAGAACTTCCGGAATCTTTCCGACAGATGTCTTTTCTGAACCATGACCCCCTTACAATGCACTTGCTCAGACGTCGCCGTTGTCCCGTATATGATACAGGATTCGGGCGTTTTTTATCCCTCCTGCGTGTGCACGCCGGTCACACGAAGGCAGGAGGGAGCGGTTGTGAGGTTTCCTGCTACTTCGCCTTGTATCTCATGCCGGGCTCGGGCTCTATTCCGAGGCTGTCCATGACCCGGTTCGTGTAGTTGAAGTAACCGATGAGTTGTGCCGCATCGAGGATGTCCTCGTCGGCAAAGCCGCTTGCGCGAAGGACCTCAACGTCGGTTCTGCTTATCTCCTTCGGCGTGAGCGTCAGCTTGGACGCGAAGTCGAGCAGCTTCTTGGTTGCCGGGTCGAGGCTGGAATTCCGGTAATCATCCTGGATCCTCCTGACCTCGTCATCGTCTTTGATCTCTTCACGGAGATCCGGTTCGTGACTCTCCATTCAGTAGAAGCAGCCGTTGAGTTTAGAGACCACCGTAGCGATCAGCACCCGCTGCAGTTTGCTCAACCCCCCCGGGCTGTCCATGAGATGACGGTACAGTTTCCTCCCGATCGCCATGGTCTCGGGCCTGAGGCTCTGGACCTTCACCAGGTTGAGCACATGCCCTGACTTGGCACGGGTCTCTTCATAGATCTCCGCCAACAGACCCGTTGCGTCCTCTTCTGGTACCGTGCGGATCCAGCTCATTATTGTTCCTCCTTGTCGAATGTATTGAATACATCCCGGCGAGGCCGGGCTCTCCTCCCTCGTGTTTTATGGGACGGCGGCCTTGATATATAAAAATATTCTTATGTTATTATACTAATACCTTGCACTAAAATAAACCCCGTGTCCCGGACCAGTATCGGATCAGAAATCCCTGACACTGAAACCGGATGCTGTTCGCGGACATTTTGTGATCTAATGAGCGACCTTGAAAAAAAGGTCATGGTGATATAAAATACCAACCACTTACAAACCTTTTCACGGACTGATGCCTCAGTGCGTGCGGAGAGGACAAGGCAGGGTGATATGAACATATATGTCTCCGGCTCCATGGCGTATGACAGGATTATGGACTTTCCCGGCAGGTTTGCAGACCATATCCTGCCCGACAAGATACACATCCTGAACGTCTGCTTCACGGTCAACGGCATGGTGGAGAAATTCGGAGGCACTGCCGGCAACGTGGCCTACACGTTGAGACTGCTCGGCGAGAACCCCGTGATAGTGGCGACCATCGGCGGTAAAGACTGCGGCAGTTACTTCGATTGGCTGAAGGAGAACGGGATCTCGACCGAGGGTATACGGATAATAAAGGATGAGTTCACTGCAGGCGCATACATCACTACCGACCAGGCCGACAACCAGATAACGGGGTTCAATCCGGGGGCGATGAAATATCCCTCGGGATACAGCTTCGATGGTGCCGACGGAGGAGGATCCATCGTACTGATAGCGCCTGGAAACCTTCAGGACATGAAGGAGTACGCACGGGTCTGCAGGGAGAGAGGCATGGATTATATCTGTGATCCCGGCCAGTCACTTACGGCCTGGCAGGGTGAGGACCTCCGCGAATGGATCAACGGCTCGTCGATTCTGGTCTCGAACGATTACGAGCTCGAGATGATAATGAAGATGTCAGGGCTTGACAAGGAGGGGCTTCTGGATCTCACCGGTACCATAATCACGACACTCGGCGAGAAGGGAGCCCTTGTAAGCACGCGCGATGGTGATATCGAGGTACCGTCGGCGAGGGTCTCCACGGTTGCAGACCCGACCGGTGCTGGTGATGCATTCAGGGCCGGTCTGATAAAGGGGCTTGTGACGGGCAAGGAGATCGAGACCGCCGTCAGGATGGGTGCCGTGGCGGCCGTGTATGCCGTGGAGAAGTACGGTACGCAGGAGCACCGGTATACGTATGAAGACTTTGTTCAGCGGTATGAAGAAAACTTTGGTCCGCTGTGAACCCCTGCAACATCAATAGCCGCATGCGGTCACCGTTCAGGATCCTGCAACTGCTGCTGGTCGTGTTTCCGATGATATTCGCGCCGTTGTCCGGCGCCGACGCCCTGACCCTCGGTGAGGGGCTCGAGATAGTGACCGAGCATGGCAGGGACGTCAGGATATCCAGAGCGGAAGAGGCTGTGGTGTCCGAGGGGGTGAGTCTGGCGAGGTCGCCGCTGTTGCCGCAGGTGGACCTGTATGCAGACCAGACATGGCTGAGGTACCGTCCTGAGGCCATCTTCGGCCTTTTCGAACCCGTCCCGATCTCGGAAAAGGACTTCCTCTCCTACGGTTTCAGGGTAAACCAGCTGGTGTACGACGCCGGGGCTTCACGTGCGCTGCTGAGGGCATCCCGGTTTGGACTCGAGGAGAAGAGGCTCGACACCATGAGGGTTAGAAACCTGATCGCTCTCAATTTCACGTACGCCTATATAGACCTCCTCGAGACAGAACGGCTGCTGACCGTGGCGAGGAACGAGGTGAGGCGGTTTGAGGCTCATCTCAAAGACACCAGGGCGATGTACGATGAGGGGCTGATTACGAAGAACGACCTCCTCCAGGCCGAGGTGATGCTTTCCGACGCCCGGCAGAGACTCCTCACCACCGAGAACCTGCGCGCGATGAGGGCGTCCCGCATAAACAGCCTGCTGGTGAGACCGCTTAACGATGAGGTCGTTGCCGAGGAGATCAGCGTAAAGCCATACACGGAGTTGAGCCTCGAGACCGCCTGGGAGAAGGCCGTCCGCCTGAGACCCGAACTCAAGGCGATCCAGGCGCGCATCAAGGCGAAGAGAGAGGAGATCAAGGCGATCAGGGCGAGGTTTTATCCGGACCTCTACATTTCCGGCGGATATGACTATCAGGAGAACCGCTACATGGTCTACGAAGGCAACTGGTCCCTGGTGGCAGGTATAAGGGTGAACCTTTCATCCGGTGGAGCAACCAGGGCGAGGCTGAGGCAGGCCGCGGCCGAGCTCGAGAGGTTGAGCATTGCAGAGGAGAAGCTTCGTGACACCGTGATGCTCGAGGTGAAGAAGGCGTATCTTCAGCTCCGCAGTTCCGGCCGTAAGGTGGCCGTGACCGAAGAGGCCGTGGCCCGGGCGAGGGAAAACCTGAGGCTGCAGCGGTTGCGCTATATCGAAGGCTTGGGAACGGCAACGGACGTCACGGACGCCGTGACACTCATGAGCATGGCGGAGACAAACTACTGGAGCGCCGTCTATAACCGGAAGAAGGCAGAGGCAGGGCTGCTGCACGCCATGGGAGAAGACATCGTCGCAGCCTACGGAGTCACGATCCGCTGAAGAGCTCCCTCACCAGTTCCGCCACCTGGGGCTCGGGGTCGTTCAGCAGCGGCTTCAGTGCCTCCAGTTCTTCCTCTCCCCCGACGGTTGCAATCAGGTATGCTGCGTCTCCCCTTATGGTGGGGTTGTCATGGCCGAGCAGGGACATCAGGGGGGCAATGGCGAGCCTTGCCTCGCCGGGGCGTTCCTTTCCCAGTTCCTCAAGCAGCGCTGCAACCCCTATCCTCACCCTCACACGTTCGTCTTTCAGCAGCTCTCCGACCATCGAGTATAGCGACGTGTCGTGCTTGAACATGTCTACTATGTTCTCCAGAAACCCCTTCTGCATGTAGTCGGCGATCATCTCTCTAAGTTCTTCGTCCAATTTCGGCAACCTCCTTTTTTATCCGTCGTCATCGGTGTCCTGTAAACACCCGTGAAATATCAATCATATTACTTCGGCAATTAAATACTGTAACCCTTTCATAACGCATGATCAAGCCCGGTATGACAACTGCCGCCCGGATACAGAGCCCCGATTATGGACAGGTACCGATATGAGAGACTCTTCACTCATTCCCGTGCCGGCGTCCGGCTCGTACCGGCGTCCTGCCATGACTTACACTCTTTATCGGACGGTGTTGACCTGTCGTCTCTATTCCAGCATGAACTGCCAGGCATATCTGGCGGAGACCGAGAGAGTCACCAGGGCAAGTATGAACTTTATGGTCCTCTCCGGTACATGCCTCTGGGTCTTGGCCCCGAAGTACATGCCGAGGAATCCCCCGAGGCCGAACAACAGGCCGAGCGGCCAGTCCGGCGGCGCGGTCAGTCCGTTGTTCAATGGAACGAGGGAGTAAACAGCCACGCCTGCGACTGACGTGACGAGCGTTCCCATCAAGGCGGCCCCTGCCACCGTATACACGGGAAGCCTGAAGAAGGTGATGCAGAATGGCGCGATTATGGCGCCTCCACCTATGCCGTATATGCCGCCGATCAGGCCCACCGTCAGCGACAGCGCAAACATGCCAGGTACGCTGAAGCCGGCCCTCCTGCCCATGAAGTCATACTCTATCCTGCCGAGACTGTATGATACGTTTGAAATCCTGAATCGCGGCGCATTTGCCCCTCCCTCCTCCTTCGGCTGCCCTTTCCGCATGACGTCCCGGAGGAGCCGTATCCCTATGTACATGAGGACCATGCTCACGAAGAACTTGAACGTGACCGGATCGGGCAGACAGGTCACCCTTACGTAATATCCGGCCATCACACCGGGCAACGTGCCAGCCGTGATGCAGCAGGCGAGCGGCCACGACATCCGCCCCTCCTTTACGTACCTGAGTACCCCTCCGGGCGTTCCCACTACATTGTACAGAAAGTTGGTGGCGCTGACAGACGGGGTGGTAAAGCCGAACACGCTCATCTGCAGTGGCAGTATGAGAAAGGCCCCGGAGATGCCAGCCATGGAAGTGAAAAAGGATATCAGAAACGCAACAAGGGGCGGTACGAAGACATAGGTCTCGATGCCTGATATGGGAAACACCACTTTCAATAGGTCCAAGGCAGCTCCTTGCCGGATATTATAGCAGAAAGAGGCCTCCGAAGATGCTGTACCGTCCGACAGACGGTATCAAGGTCCTTCCCCGACGGTTTCTTGCCGGACACAATGTGAATAATCCTACGTGTCCGGCAAGAGCACGGTAACTATCGATTGGTTGTCTCATAATTGAGCTGACATTGTTTCAGCCCACCACGGCCTGAGACAGTTCAGGAAAGCCCTGCGCTCACGATATCCATTCATGCAATAAGCCGATCATGGAGAACGGGACCGCCTTGACTGTTTTGAGGCGATAAATCGATAAGGACTTGCACTGGTTATCGGACAGTATCGGTGAAAAATGTTAAAATGAGGGGGCTTCGTCATCCGTCCAAGTCCGGCCTGGCCGGTCTGGCGGAAAGACGAGATGAAACGTCATGAATCGGATTGAATGAACCGGAGAATAGTACGGGATATCTTCCTGGGGGTCTTGCTGACGGCCTCGCTGGTGGCCGCCGTTTGCGTGCCGGAGGCCGAAGGTGGTGCCACTGAACGGGCGGGAGACATTCTCTTCGTGCTTATTCCCGCTGCTGCATACGGAACCGCCTTCTTTCTCGATGACAACGAGGGTGAAGCGCAGTTCCTCAGGTCTCTTGTTGCAAGCTCGGGGGTCACGCTCGCCTTGAAGCTTGCAGTCAACAAGGAACGTCCCGACGGCAGTGGAGACGACTCGTTTCCGTCACTGCATACATCGGTGGCGTTTCAGGGGGCCGCCTTTATACAGAAACGCTATGGATGGAGATATGCGATACCGGTCTACGCCGGTGCGGTCTTCACGGGCTACAGCAGAGTCCATGCGCGTAAGCATTATGCAGTGGATGTTGCCGCCGGTGCGGCAGTCGGGATTCTGAGCGGTTACTGCTTGACGACCATGCGCGGGACGCGTGTTGCGCCGGTGGCGGGCAACGGGTTTTACGGCCTCTCCGTCAGCAGGCGATGGTGACCGCAGGACGCCCGTGCCGCTCACGGGATTCACGGCGAGCGGCACCGACGGCATAAATCTCGTTTCAAAGAGACGGCATGCTTGACAGACTGCTCGACACAATCAGCCTCCTCGGTCGATGGGGGTACCTGATGATGTTTCTTGCCGCCTTTCTCGAGAGCTCTGCATTCATGGGACTGATCGTTCCGGGTGAGAGCGTGGTCGTTCTTGCCGGGGTCCTTGCCTCCCAGGGCTATTTCGACGTTTTGGACTGCCTGTGGGTGATATCCCTCGGGGCCGTGCTCGGAGACAGTGTGGGGTACACCCTCGGCAAGGCCCTCGGCAGAGGGTATTTTGAAAGACACAAAAGGCTTCTGTTCCTCAAGGAGAAGCACATACTCAAGGTCGACGGGTATTTTGCAAGGCACGGAGGCAAGACGATATTCTTCGGCAGGTTTGTGGGCTTCCTCCGCGCCATGGCTCCGTTCGCAGCCGGCATGGCGCGGATGCCCTACCGGAGGTTCATCGTATACAATGTCTCGGGTGGCGTTCTCTGGGCTGTAAGCTTCACGCTTCTCGGGTATTTCTTCGGCCACAGCTGGAGGTTGATAGAGCGGTGGGCCGGTCGTGCAGGTGCCTTCGCCTTCTTCGTTCTGCTGGTGGCCGCGGGATTCGGTTATCTCTACCGGACCTTGCTGAGAAGACGCGAAGAACTGACCGCGTGGTTCAGGGAGAGGTACAGGGCTGTTGTATCCGGCCCGCGGATCAGCGGATTCATGCAACGTCATCCCGCACTCGTCTCGTTTGTCAAGGAAAGGCTTTCTCCCGAAGGGGTTCTCGGGCTGCACCTGACGGCGGGTTTCGTATCGAGTGCCGTCCTCGTATGGAGCCTCGGAGGAATAGCCGACCACATACTCTCGAGTGCGCCGTTCGTTGCGGTTGACGAGTGGGTGCTGGCCCGCGTGCTCTATTTCAGAGCCCCTGCGGTGACCGGTCTCATGTTTGCCTTCATGGAGCTCGGCGCAACAGCGGCGATAGTCGTCACCAGCGTTGCAGTCGCCGCACTCGTGCTGTCGAAAGGCAGGACGGAATACCTGATGACGTATGCGCCTGCAGCCGTTGGCGGCGGCCTTCTCGTCGCAGTGTTGAAGAATGCGGTTCACGTGGCAAGGCCGGCGCCGGCTGTCTCACTTGTACGTGCAGGAGACCTGGGCCTTCCGAGCGGGCACGCCATGATGTCCGTGGTGCTGTATGGAATGGTCACGTACTTCCTGGTGCGGGATGTGAGGTCCTGGAGACTGCGGGCATTTCTCGTGACAGCTGCAGGGTTCGTTGTCTTCATGATAGGCCTGAGCGAGATATATCTGCAGGTGCACTACCTGAGCGATGTGCTTGTGGGTTATGCCGGGGGGATGCTCTGGCTGAGTGTCTGCATAACGGGGTTCGAGGTCTACAGAAGACGGGCTTCGGGCTGGAAGAAGCCGTGAGGCCTTGAGGCGTCCGATCGATTCGATGATTGTCCCGGCGAATCTCTGATCCGCACGATATACCGTTACTGTTCCGCGCCGCTGACCGGTTGCATGTGTCCCTGCACGTTGCCGGGAGAGGCCGCTCATGCCCCTCCATCTGCCCGTCGTTCCTCGTCCGGAATCCTTGGGGCAGGGCATGCGTTTGTTTGTCAAAACCATGCCCGATGCCATAAAATATAACCTTTTGCAGGAGCACCGGTCATGAAGTTTGCACTCTTCATAATACTCTCATACACGATGGGCTTTCTCTCAGCCATCCCGTTGGGTGCCGTCCAGGTCGAAGTCGCAAGGAGGGCCGTTACCGGGCACCTGCGGGCAGCGCTTATGGTTGCCTTTGGAGCGCTGCTTGTGGACATCTTCTACGGCGCCGTCGCACTGTTCGGCATAACGCCGTTCCTGAGGGACGAGAGGGTCATGGCCGTGTTCTGGCTTGCAGGCGGGGTGCTGCTGATAGTGCTGGGGGTCTCGGTAGTAAGGCAGGGTCTTCAGTTCCACACGTTCAACCCCCGTTCAATCAGGCTCAGACACAAGGGGGTTTCTTTTTTCACGGGGGTCTCCCTGGCGCTGACCAACCCGATGATGATCATGTGGTGGCTCGTGGGAGGGAGGCTCATGGAAGACCTGAGGCTTGTCGTCTTCACGCCGAGGATCAGCCTTTCTTTCCTGGCGGCCGGCGGGCTCGGGATGTTCTCATACCCGGGACTGCTTGCGGGGACTCTCTACTGGTTGAAGAGGTTCATCCCTCAGTCCATCATCATGAGGCTGACGCTTGCGTCGGGTCTCCTGTTGCTGCTGCTGTCGTTCTACTTCATCGTCAGGTCTCTGCTGGTCCTGCTCTGAGTCATGGAGGCTCACTCGTCACATCTGCAGCGGCGCCTCTTCGGCGACCACCATAGACATACGAAGAAGACGAGGGTCAGAAGGGAGACTATTGTGGCCCCGGACGGCACGTCCCAGATGTAGGAGAGGATCAGGCCGACGAGGGAGCCTCCGGTACCGATTGCGGCGGAGACAAGGATCATCGGGGTCAACCTGTGGACGAGCTGATATGCAGCGGCAGCCGGTGTGACGATCAGAGCGAAAACGAGAATCACCCCCACGGCCTTCAGCGAGACCACAACGGTCATGGCTATGAGCACCAGCAGCATGTAGTAGAGAAAGGTGACCGGCAGACCGCTGGCTTCCGCCATCTCCTGATCGAAAGTTATGAACTGCAGTTCCTTGTAAAGCAGTCCCACGACCGCAAGGACAAAGACTGAGATTCCGGCGATCAGCCGGAGGTCGGCCCGGGTGACAGAGAGGATGTCGCCGAACAGGTAGCCGTAAACCCCGGCCTGATACTGCTTCATCAGGCCTATGAAGAGTATCGCGAGCGCCATGGTGAAGGCAAAGAAGATGCCGACGGATATGTCGAGCTTCAGTTCCCCCCGGTGTGTGGCCCAGCCTACGAAGAAGACCATCAGGAGGCTGAAGAGCAGTGCAAGGAGCATGGGATTTACCCCGAGGAGGAATCCGAGCGTTACACCGGCAAAGGATGCGTGGGCGATGCCGGCCCCTATGAATGAAAAGCCCTTCACCACTACGAATACCCCGATCACGGAACAGAGTATCCCGATAAGAACGGCCGCCATCAAAGCCCTCTGCATGAATGCAAAGGAGAGGAAGTCCGATATGAGCTGCTGGACAGCGCTATCCATGGTGAACGTCACCTACGATTACGCATATGCGGCCTTCGGCTTCGGTCACGATCACGTTGGCGTTATAGATGCGCTCGAGCTTCTCGCGTGTCAGCATCTCCCCGGGAGAACCGATGAACACCCGGCCGTCAGCCATGTACAGTATCCGGTCGACCATGGGATAGATGAGGTTTACATCGTGGGTAACCAGCAGGATGGTCAGGTTCCTCTCCTCGTGCAGACTCCTCAACAGTGCTACTATCTCCCTCTGGGCCCTTACGTCGACTGCAGCCGTGGGCTCGTCCAGGAGCAGGATGTCCGGGTCTGCAGAGAGTGCCCGTGCAATGAGAACCCGCTGGCGCTGTCCTCCGGAGAGGTGTGCGATCGGCGTATGCATCTGTTCCGTCAGCCCCACATCGGCTATCGCCTGGATGGTGCGTCTCCTGTCCGCTTCCTTGGGACGCCTGAAGAGCCCTATCCTGGCGTACCTCCCCATGATGACCATGTCGAACACCGTAGCAGGATAGGATATGTCGAGTGTCTCCCTCTGGGGGACGTACCCTATCCGCTTCCTGGCCGACATCACCGGCTGTCCGAATATCGTGATCCGTCCCCTGAGCGGGTTTATCAGACCGACCAGTGATTTCAGAAGTGTGCTCTTGCCGCAGCCGTTCGGTCCGATTATCCCTATGGCCTCGCCCCTGAATATCTCGAGCTCTATGTCGCGCAGGACGGGTTTTTCAACGTAGCCCAGGGTCACGTTCTCGAATACGATGCGCTCTGTCCCCTCTTTCTCCCGAGGGGGACGGAGGGTGGGCCTCTCCGTTTCTCTACCTGACCGTCCGCTGCCTTTCACTTCCGCCTCCCTCTCTTGCCTGCAGCACTGATGAGTCTGCGGGCGTCTTCCTTCAGCATGTCCGTGTAGGTGTCGGTACCTGGCAGGGTCCCGGGCATATGGGTGAGCAGAACGACCGCGGCTCCTGTCTCTTCGGCTACCATGCCGGGTATGTCAGGCGGAAACTGCGGCACGGTGAGGATCATGCCGATTCCCCTTTTGCGCATCAAGAGGATGACCCTGCGGAGGTGACGTGCCGAGGGCTCTTTCCCGGGTACACTGATTATGGTTGCAGCCTCTTCCACGCCGTAGCGCCTGAGAAAATAGGTGAGGGCTGGAACCGCTGTGACCACTGCCTGGCCGGAGAGCGGAAGGAGGGTCCTCCCGACTTCCTCGTCCAGCGCTGACAGGCGTTCAATGTAACGGCCTGCATTCTTGCGGTATGTGTCGGCGTGGTCGGGATCTGCACGGACGAGTCCCTCCATGATGGCGGTGATCATCCGCTTCGCGTTCCCGGGATCCATCCAGACATGGGGATTGCTGTCGATGACATCGCATCTGCGAGAAGCAACCACCTGAACGAGACCGGGATTGCCGGAGTTCTTCAACAGTCTCTCCGCCCATGCCTCAAGGCCCAATCCCACCCTTACGAAGAGGTCCGCCCGTGCAAGGGCCTTTACGTCGCTGACTCTGGGTTCATAGGTGTGGGGGTTTTCAGTCCCGGTGACGATAGACCTGACTTCGACGAGGCTTCCTCCGGTATTACGCGCAAACTCTGCAAGTACCGGAATCGTTGCCACCACGTTCAGCCTGCGGCTGCCCTCCTGGCCCAGTCCGTGACTGCCCTCCTGGCCCAGCCCTCGGCTGTTTCCTTGGTTCAGCCCGTGGCTGCTTTCCTGGTTCAGCCCCTGGCTGCTTTCCTGTGGGAAGCAGGCGGCTGGAACGGACAGTAGGGTCAGGACGACGAGGAATACGGTCATCAGTGTCTTCATGTGCGTGGATCTGCTTTACAGTCTTGAGCGAGGGGCCTTTGGAGCCGACCCGCCGGAGACGGCATCAGGGGTTCTCTGCCGGAAATGCGAGGCCGGTGCCGATCCTGGAGTCTTCCGAGTCTTGTCATCCCTGAAATATATCATAAAGCGGAGAAACAGGGCAAAGCATTCTCTCCGGTCCATGTTCAGAAGTCTCCTCCCGAGGCCGCCTTCAGCGCGGTCTGGTAGAACTTGTTTGCATACTCCTTAACCATCCTGCGGGCGCTGAACGTGGGAGAAGTGCTTATCATGGCCTTTTTCATGACCTTGACCCACCCGTGCGGAATACCGTCGTCTCCCACGTTGTAGTAAAGCGGAATCACCTCGTTTTCGAGTATTCCGTATATGGCCTCTGCATCGGCTGCGTCCCTGTCCTGGAGACCGGCCTCTCCGAAGGCCCATCCGTTTTCGCCGTTGAACCCCTCCATCCACCAGCCGTCGAGTATGCTCAGCTGCGGTACGCCGTTGAGTGACGCCTTCATGCCGCTGGTCCCGCAAGCCTCGAGGGGAGGCAGGGGATTGTTGAGCCATACGTCCACACCGTGTACGAGGTACTGGGCGAGCTGCTCGTCGTAGTCCTCAACAAATGCTATCCGGCCTCCGAAGGACGGGTCCTTTGCGGCATTGAAGACCTGCTGAAGGACTTGTTTGCCTGGATCGTCGTCGGGATGTGCCTTTCCCGCGAATATTATCTGTACGGGTCTCCAGCGGTCGTTCAGGATCCCCTTGAGCCTCTCTATATCGTGAAGGATGAGGGCTGCGCGCTTGTACGTTGCAAACCTGCGTGCAAACCCGATGGTAAGGGCGTTGGGGTCGAGCAGCACTCCTGATGCAAGTATGATACGCGGGTCCGCATTCTCATCAAGCCACCTCTGCCTCACCCGCTCCCTCATCCTGATTATCAGCTTCATTTTGACCCAGAAGTGCGTTTTCCACAGCTCCTCGTCGCTGATGTCTTCGACCAGCCTCCACGTCTCTGCGACGTCGTGTTCGTTCAGCCAGTCCATGTCAACGAACTTGTTCAGCAGGAGCTGTATCCTCGGTTCAATCCATGTTGGTACATGAATGCCGTTTGTGACCGATTCTATCGGAACGCTGTCTTCAGGAAGCTCGGGCCACAGCGACTGCCACATCCTGCGTGTAACCTCCCCGTGTCTCTTGCTCACCGCATTCCGGTATCCCGACATCCTCAGGGCGAAAGCCGTCATGTTGAAGCCCGAGCCCGGGTCGGCCGGATTCATCCCGAGTTTCATGAACGATTCACTGTCAAGGCCGAGAGACGGCCAGTAGCTGTGAAAGTACCTCTCCATCAGGGAAAACGGGAATACGTCATGGCCTGCCGGTACGGGGGTATGCGTGGTGAATACCGTGGTGGCCCTCACCTGCGTCGATGCCTCGTCGAATGTCATGCCCGAGGCCACCCTTTCCCTGATGCGTTCGAGTATGGCGAAGGCAGGATGCCCTTCGTTCAGATGCAGGACCGAATGTCTTATCCCGAGCACGTTCAGCACTTCAGCGCCTCCTATGCCGAGGACCACCTCCTGCTTCAGCCGCTGCTCCGGACTCCCTATGTAGAGGCGTGCAGATATGCCGCGGTTCCAGGGGTCGTTCATCTCGATGTCCGTATCCATCAGATACAGTGACACCCTGCCGACCTGAACCTTCCATACTTCCACGTGGACCGGAGGCTCTATGAACGGCACCTTCACTATCAGGCGCTCTCCCCTGTCATCGAGCACCCGCCTTATGGGTGCGTTCTCCCTGTCGAGGGTCTCACTCTCACTCTCCTGCCATCCGTCCGGCCTCATCCTCTGCCTGAGGTATCCTTCAGGATACATGAAACCGATAGCCACCACAGGCACGCCGAGGTCACTGCACTCTTTGAGGAAGTCTCCTGCAAGGAATCCGAGCCCGCCGGCATAGAACGGAAGAGAGTGGTGAAGCCCGTACTCTGCTGAGAAGTATGCTATGGGGAACATGCCCGGGTCGGTGATGTTGGAGTGGAACCAGCCCGATGAGGTCTTCATCTCGGTCCTGAACCTCGCCATTACGGCATCGTAGTGCCTCAGGAAGCGCGGGTCCTTCGATGCTGCATCGAGGACGTCGCTCTCGAGGTCGTGGAGCATCTTCACGGGATTATGCACGCTCACCTTCCATGCGGCGCGGTTGAGCATCTTGAAGAGCATCCTCGCCTCGGGATGCCAGCTCCACCAGAGGTTGTAAGCCAGTTCTCCAAGGCCGCTGATCCTTTCCGGAATTTCCGGGAACCTTTCGCTTCCCACTGAATCGGTCATCGTTTCCTCTCCTTTCTATCACTCAGCGCGGGACGTGATGTGAGACGACACTGTCCTGGGCTGCAGCGGGATGAGCGCCGTGGCTTCAGTCCACAACCCAGCCCATTGCCCGCTTCACCGCCCTTTTCCATTGAGAGTAACAGAGGTCCGCTCTTTTCTCGTCCACCAGCGGGCTGAATACACGTTCAACCTTTCTCGTCCCGAAGAAGCCGTTCCTGCTCCAGAATCCGGCTGCGATTCCCGCGATGCCTGCGGCTCCGAATGCGGTTGTCTCCGTCAACACCGGTCTTTCTATTGCCGCGCCCAGAATGTCGGCCTGAAACTGCATCAGGAAGTCGTTCTTCGAGGCTCCCCCGTCCACCCTTACTTTCTTGAGAGCCATTCCCGTGGTCCTCTCCATCTCTTCGATCACGTCGCGTGTCTGGTACGCTATCGCCTCGAGCGCCGCCCTGACGAGGTGTTCCCTGCGGGTTCCCCGAGTAATCCCGATGATCATCCCCCTTGCGTCGGGGTCCCAGTACGGCGCGCCCAGCCCTGTCAGGGCGGGCACGAAGTAAACTCCCTCGTTGGAGCCGAGGGAGGCGGCCATGGACTCTGTCTCAGCGGATGAACGGATGATCTTCAGCCCGTCTCTCAGCCACTGTATGCATGAGCCTCCCACGAAGACGCTCCCCTCCATTGCATAGCAGACTTCACCGTCTGTCTTCCAGGCTATGGTGTTCAGCAGTCTGCCCGAGGTCTGCAGTTCCGAGCCGGTCGATGTCATGAGAAACAGGCCCGTTCCGTAAGTGTTCTTGACCACGTCCTCTTCCCAGCCGCCCTGTGCGAACAGTGAGGCCTGCTGATCTCCGAGTATTCCTGTTATGGGGATCTCCCTGCCCGTAATCTCCTTGGCCGTGTTTCCGAACAGGCCGCTGCTTTCCCTGACCTCTGGAAAGATCTTCCTCGGGAGGCCGAATATTTCCAGCAGGTCTTCGTCATAGTCCAGCGTGTGTATGTTGTAACACAGTGTGCGCGAGGCATTGCCGGGTTCTGTTGCGTGCACTCTTCCCGCTGTAAGGTTCCAAAGGACCCAGGTGTCGACCGTTCCGAAGATTATGTTCCCCTGCTCGATCCCCCTCCTGACTCCATCGACGTGTTCGATTATCCACTTGATCTTTGTAGCCGAGAAATAGGGGTCCAGGGGGAGTCCGGTCTTCTCTCTAATGGTCCCGGAGTACTCCTCCAGCCGGTCGCATATGGGCTTTGTCCGCCTGCACTGCCAGACGATGGCATTATGGACGGGCTTGCCGGTTCTTTTGTCCCACAGCAGGGTCGTCTCCCGCTGGTTTGTCATCCCCATGGAGACGACACTGTCAGCTCCTACTGCAGATATGACGTCTTGAAGGGCCTTTTTCGTCGTGTTCAGTATGTCAAACGGGTCGTGCTCCACCCATCCTGGTGCCGGAAATATCTGGGGAAACTCATAGTAAGACTTTGCCGCCACGCTTCCGTCCGCGGTAAAGGCGATGACCCGGTTGCCTGTTGTCCCAAGATCGATTGCAAGTATGACCTTCATGTCTCCTCTCCCGCCTGCTCTTCCTCGATGAAATCCTTTATGAACAGGCTGATGAACTTTTCCACCTCGAACCTGCCGTTTATGACGTCCCAGAGGTTCTTCGCCAGCGGCATGGGGACGTGGAGCTTCTCGGCGAGGTACAGGATGCTCTGTGCGGCGTTGTATCCCTCCGGCAGTATCCCCATCCTCCTCCGTATCTCTTCGAGGTTCAGTCCTCCGGCCAGCAGCTCACCCATTCTTCTGTTGTGGCTGTGTTCACTCAGTGACGTTGCAATCAGATCGCCGAGGCCGGAGAGATAGAAGAAGGTCTCCCTTCGTGCGCCGAGGCGTGTTCCCATCTCCGCCATCTCCTCCAGGGCCATCGTCAAGTATGCCGACCTGAAGTTTACGCTGCGGATCTCCTTTCCGTCAAACATTCCAAGCCCTATGGCATAGATGTTTTTCATTATTCCGCCCAGTTCGACGCCGGTTCCGTCGTCGGAGAAGCGGGTCCTGAAGTATCCGTTGTCCATTATTCGCGAGACGACGGTCAGGTCTCTCCTGTCCTTTCCTGCAAGCACGACCACCGTCGGCATCATCCTCGAGACCTCGTTGGCGATCGAGGGGCCGGAGAGCATCACCGCCCTGTTGCGTGGAAAGAGTGAAAGAAGCGTCTGGAATGATGTGAGGCCCGTATCTCTGTCGATCCCCTTGGCCAGGTTCACCAGGATGGTCTCTTCGGAAACCTCGTCCCTGACTGTACCGAGGGTCTTGCTTATGAAGGCGGAGGGGACGGCGATGAAGACGACCTCGGAATCCTCTAATGCCTCGCTCAGCTCTGCCGTGGCTCTGAGCTCCGGGTTGAGCACTATCCCCGGCAGGTACCTGGAATTCCTGTGCCCGACGTTTATTTCCTCGACGACGTCTCCGTCATGTTCCCACCCGGTCACTGCGTGGCCGTTGGACGCGATGAGATTCGCCATTGCAGTGCCCATGTTTCCCAGCCCTACGAATCCTACCTTCACAGTTCCGCCTCCATGACAAATTATAATTCATCCGTCCGAATCCCTGCCCCTTCCTCTGCCGTTCCGGAAGGGGGGAATCCCGGCCTGCGCCCCGGCGAGCAGCTCGACAGGCTCGGGACGAGCCGTAGGGCCCCTCTTTCAGGCGACGATCCTGTCCTTTCGCAAGAGCTTGTATGTCCATATCTTGACGAAGTCGTTTATTACGAACCATACGATTGCGTACGCCCAGACCAGCAAGGCGTTCTTCCAGCCTATGGGAGCCACAAACCATCCATATACGACAAACAGGGTTGCGAGGGCTTTTGTAAGGACTGCGGCCCACAACAGTATCGGAGCAGGGTGGGGCCTCCGCCAGAAGTGTTCCTCCGTCCTCGTGATGAATATCGTCAGGTGTCCGGCAACGGCGAGTTTCAGGAATATGAAGCTCTGCACGACCGGAGCGGAGAGGTGCATATACTCTTCGGCGATGTAGAATATCCCGAAGCTTGCAATGACTCCGAGGACACCGAGGACGGTGGATATGCTCATCACCTCTCCCATGTTCCATCTGACCGGCTCCTCGTCCACCCTGGTCCTGTCGTATGCGATGGCCAGTATGGGCAGGTCGTTCAGGAAGGCGAGTATGATGATCATGATGGCTGTCACGGGGTAGAAGTTGAATATTACGATCGACGCCGTCATGAACAGGATCACCCTGATAGTCTCCGCTATCCTGTAGAGACTGTAGCTCTTCATCCTCTCGAACGTCACACGGGCACCTTTTACGGCATCCACTATAACCGACAACCCGGGAGCCAGCAGGACGAGGTCGGCAGCGGCCCTTGCAGCATCGGTTGCACCTGAGACCGCGATGCCGGCGTCGGCCTTCTTGAGCGCAGGCGCATCGTTGACGCCGTCACCCGTCATGCCCACGATATGTCCGGCCTTTTGGAGCTTGTCTACTATGAAGTACTTGTCTTCGGGAAACACCTGGGCGAATCCGTCGGCGTCCTCTATCACCTCTATGATCTCCGACTCATGCCTCTTCACGTAGCCCTTCGGCAGTTCGACGTCTCTCAGCTCCCTTTCCAGTTCCTTCACGATTCCGCTTGCCATCTCTTGAGCGTCCTCTTCGGTGGCATCGGGGGCCAGTTTCCGGTATACCGATCTTGCTATGATCTGTCCCAGCAGGACGAGCTCCCTGTTGTTTGCCCCTTTGAGCTCTCTGGCATCAAGGATGTTCTCACCGATTCCCAGTATGCGTGCTATGTGTTTGGCGATGGCCGCATTGTCACCCGTGACCATCTTGACGTTCAGTCCGAGCCTCTTTGCCTCTTCTATCGTCTCTTTCGAGTCTTCCCTGGGCGGATCGAAGAGAGGCAGGAGGCCGATGAGTTCAAGGGTTTCGTCCTCTGGCTGTTTCACGGCCACACCGAGAGTCCTGAATCCCTTCTCTGCAAAGGCCTCGACCTTCTCCAGGACCTCCCGCCTGTCGGTACGTTCCCCGCACAGGTCGAGTATCACTTGAGGCGCCCCCTTTGTGACGAGAAACGTCCTGTCCCCGTTCCTTACGAGTGCTTCCGTCCGTTTGCTTACAGGATCGAAGGGCGTGAACTTCACCTGCTGATACTGTTTCAGTTCTTTTGTCAGCCCGTTCTTCTCCAGGTACTCGAAGATGGGAACCTCGATGGGGTCCTTGTTCTCTTCGCTCGATGACAGGGCGGCGTAGAGCATCAGCTCCTCGACGGTATGGCCGTAGAAGGTGACAGGATCGGATACGGTCATCCGGTTCCTTGTCAATGTACCCGTCTTGTCGGAGCAGAGCACGTCGACCCCTGCCAGCTCTTCGATGGAGACGAGCCTGCTTACTATGGCCTGTTTCTTTGCGAGGTTCATGGCGCCCACCGCCATTGTCACGGACAGCACGGCGGGCAGTGCCACCGGTATTGCGGCTACGGTCAGGACGAGGGTGAAGCGCAGTATCTCTATCATGTTCTCGTGTCTGAACATGGCGGTTATCAGAATGACGGCAGCCAGCATTACAGTGATGATGATCAGGTAGTTTCCTATATGTATGACGGCCTTCTGGAAGTGGCTCTTCTCTTCTCTCTGGGCCCTGGCAACGAGTGCAACCGTCTTGCCGAAGAATGTATCCATTGCCGTGCTGGTTACCACCGCCAGCATCTCGCCCTGCTTCACTATGGTGTTGGAATACGCCACGTCGCCGGGCTTTTTGCTGACGGGCAGGGATTCGCCCGTGAGCGCAGACTGGTCGGCCTGGATGAAATCCCCCTCGATCAGCCTTACGTCGGCGGGAACGAGGTCTCCGATCTTTATCTTTATGATGTCTCCGGGGACCAGTTCCCTTGCGTCCACCGTCTGGAACCGTCCATCCCTCAAGACGAGAGCCTTCTTGGCCAGCTTGCCTTTCAGCACCTTCAATGCGTTCAGCGCCTTGGACTCCTGCCAGAAGTCTATGAACGCATTGGTGAAGAGCAGTATCATTATGATTACGAAGTCGTCCCACCGGCGGACTACGGCGGAGAGCAGGGCCGCCACTTCGATCATTCCGGGGATCGGTCCCCAGAAGCGTCTGAGCACCCTGTGAAGCGTGGACTCTTCCTTCTCCGGGATCTCGTTGTATCCGTACTGTTGCAGTCTCCTTGCGGCCTCGTCTGACGATAGTCCGCTCTCTTTATCCGTCCGCAGTGCTTTCAGCGTCTCATCAACGGATCTGTTGTCGTGATCTCCGGTCTCGCCCATCTTCCGACCCTCCTGTCTGTTTCAGGGCCGTCCTACAGCCCCGAAGGCGGTTTGTCATCGCCTGCCGCTGTTGTCCTTTTTTTCTCTCTCTTCCTGCCGACGGTTAAGTGTATGATAAACCCTTGAAGCCTTCTGCTTCTGCAACCTAGGTATCACAAGCGAGGGGGCATGTCACATCTGGTTCACCTCGACCCTCTCCTCTCTTCAGACCTCAGGTGTTCCCTGACTTTCCTCACCAGGGCATGCAGGTCCGAGATTTCCAGGTGCCCTCTCCAGGCGGTAATGATGCCCTCTCTCTTGAGTTCCTGGAGGTGTCTGTTTACAACCGTCCTGACAGAGCCGATCATGTTCGCCAGCTCTTCATGCGAGCGGTCGTAGATGAGTCTCAGCCGGGGATGGGGATTGCTCTGGACCGTATGCTGGAGCAGGAGTTTCAGCAGTCTGGTTTCGGTATCGTGGAGTGCGAGGTCAGAGGCGAGGTCGGCGACCTGACGCATCTGTCTCCCGATATAGGGCAGAAACGACTTGTTGAACTCGGGATGCCTTTCTATCCAGGCCCTTATGGTGTCGAGCGGAGAAGACAGTGCCTCTATGTCATCCAGTGCCGACACGGATACATTGTGTTTCTTGTTGTCGAGCAGCGAGACCACGTCGAAGCCGTCCCCCGGGCCCAGGAGGAAGAGTATCAGCTCCCTTCCCGTGGCCGGGTTCGATCGAGTAACCTTCACCCGTCCGGATGTCAGAACATAAAACCTCTGGACGGTCCCTTCCGGGTCCATGATCGTGGCCCCCCGGTGCCACGTCTCCGCACGGAACGACGACAACATCTCCTCCATGACAGGCTCGTCGAGAGCGCTGAAGAGGGCCGATCCCTTCAGGGTCTCCAACGCCCTGGCATAGAGTGGTGAGCCGGTTCTCAAGTAACCCTCCTGCATGGTCGTAACCTAAAGGAGCCTCCGGGCTTGCAACCCTGCGTTGTTCTTCGGTCGTTCTCCGCCCTGAAGGCCCGTGAGCAAGCATACGTATTATAGCCGAATACCGGAGTCGCATTGGCCGAAAAAACGTCCGGTCTCCTGCTGAGCACGGTCGTTGCATAATATTGTATGATATTCTTGATGCAAAGGAAAGAACATCCTGAAGGACACCCCGGGTGCGGAGACGAACGTCCGGTCCTGAAAGACCATCCGGTCCTTAGAGACCACCTGGCCGCTCAGAGGACGGTCCTCGCCAACGAACGCACCCTCCTTTCGTACGTCCGCACTGCACTGACCCTCTTGGTGGCAGGGGTCTCTTTTATCAAGTTCTTCGGCTCGGTAGTGATAGAGGCGCTGGGCTGGGTGCTTGTTCCTCTCGGGCTCCTCACCCTTGCAAAAGGCATTGCAAGTTACAGGAGCATGGCCAGAACGATAAGGGAGGAGGAGAAGTGAACCGCATTCCTTTCAGTCTTGTCCGCCGCCTCTCAGGTCCAGGGACATTGCGGTTATGCCTTCCATGCTGCCCAGATCCTCGAACCCCAGGCTCCTCCAGAACTTCAGCGCTGTGCGGTTGTCCGCTTCCACCCTCGCATATATCATCTGCACGACCGAATACTCTCTCAGACTCCGTTCGAGCAGCCTGAAGGCCCTGGTTCCGTAGCCCCGCCGTCTCATGGCGCCGTCTGATATCGCCAGTGTTATCTCTGCAGACCTGCCGAGCTTCATGTTGTACAGCCCTATGAACCCGGCAGGCCTTGAGCCTACTTCTATACAGAAGGAACAGGTGAACCTCTTTCTTATCCACCACCATGTGAATAAGCGGGGAAGGCAGACGGGTTTGCCGGGAGTGACGTCTTTCAGCAGTTCCCTGAATACGTAGCCGGTGTCGAATATGCGGAGGGGCCTGAGCCTCAGATCGCCATCTTTCATGTAGCGCGGCATCTTGACCCAGTGCATTCGGTCCACCTCTGCCTAACGGTCGCAGGTTTCCGGGATCGTGTCCATGTCCCTCACTCGATCGGGGTTACGGCTATCTTCGGAACCAGTCTGAGGAAGTCTTCTCTCCGGCACAATGCCGTTCCCGGCTTCAGGGTCGTGGCAGTCCCTGCAGCCACGGCATAGACGAGAGCGGTCCTCAGGGGCTCTCCCCTCGAAAGCCCGTATATGAAGCCGGCTATTGCAGAGTCTCCTGCGCCGATGGTGTTTTCGACTCTCACCTTTGGCGGAGACGCCAGATACTGTTCCTTTTCAGCGATCATGAGGATCCCTTCAGCCCCCATGGAAACGAGTACAGTATCTGCTCCCTGCCTGCGCAGGGCCTTTGCCGCAGCGACTGTCTCCTCCCTCCCGTGCAGTTTCCGTCCCGTCAGCCTCTCGAGCTCGTGAATGTTGGGTTTGATGACGTCAGGCAGGCCGTTCAGGCCTGTCTTTAGTGCGTCTCCGTCCGTGTCCAGTATGACCTTTGAGCCACGTCCCCTGAAGATCTCGATCACCTTGCGATAGATTTCCGGGTTTACCCCGGGGGGAAGGCTGCCGCTGATGGCGACTATCTCGGGACTCTCAACCTTTTCGACCTTGTGAATCATCTGCATCAGCTCATAGGGCTTGATCTCAGGGCCCTTGGCATTGAATACGGTCTGGTGACCGGTGCTTGTTTCGTTTACGACAATATTGGTGCGCGTCTCACCCGAGATCCTGACGAAGTCGCACGCGATCCCCTCGTTCAGCAGCCGTCCCTCGAGCTCTTCTCCCGCGAATCCACCCACGAAACCAAGCGCCTTGTTGACGGTTCCAAGCGTTGTCAGCACCCTCGAGACATCGATCCCCTTGCCCCCGGCGTAGCGCTGTTCCCGCTTTATTCGGTTGGAGTCGTCCGTCCGGATCTTTTCGATCCAGAGAGTCCTGTCCATCGCTGGATTGAGAGTGATCGTATAGATCATGTCCGGTCCCCCTTTCCATGGGCGGATGCAGTCAGACGAATGTCGCGTCCGCAGCATGCTGTATACATATCATAGCTCAAAACCCCCGGGAATAACAGGAGGGACTTCGGTGCAGCAGGCAGGCCGTAGTATCGGATCAAGAATCCCTGTCCCTGAAACCTGGTATCGGTGATCATAAAACCGTCCCCGAACCCTTTCTCTGCCGATGCCTTAATTTTCCTGATGACAACTCAACCAGTTGCGCTTTTTCTTGCCATCGCTGCGGGTTTCTGCTAATATGATCTTTAGTGTCCGGCAAGGACCCGTCACAGTTT
>JAADGG010000029.1 GCA_013152485.1 Nitrospirota bacterium
ATTTCATAAGGCCTCCTTTTTGATGCTTTATTGCCTTAAAACATTTTACCCCGAAAGCTTTCGTGGTATAATTAAGGAGGCCTTAATTAGTGATCAAATCACTTGAGGGGATGCGAAATAAGCTGGCGCTTTTTCACACTCCTCATCTCTACGTTAGGGCAATAAAATAAATAGCAGAGTTTGGTAATTATCTGATAACATACATATAACAAAGATATACTAATTTTTGGAAAAGAGGTATATGTATGAAAAGAGAATATACTGCCATAATAAAACAAGAAGGTGATTGGTGGATAGGCTGGGTAGAGGAAATTCCTGGTGTAAACTGCCAGGAACGCACTCGAGAGGAGTTAATAGAAAGCCTTCGCGTTACTCTTAAAGAGGCTTTGGAATTTAATCGTCAGGAGGCGATTGCTGCTGTTGGCTCTGGATATGTAGAAGAGAAAATTGCAATATGAAGCGCAATGAATTGCTGAAGTATTTACGGTCTCAGGGTTGTGAATTTCTCAGAGAAGGCAGTCGTCATTCATGGTGGTGGAATCCAAGTCAAAACAAACGTTCATCGATTCCAAGGCATACAGAAATCAGCGATAATCTCGCAAGAAAGATATGCAAAGACCTTGGAATAGAACCAATAAAGTAAGCTCTAACAATTCATTTCAGCGGACAGCGTACCGCTGCCGTTGAATTCGGCGTTAGACGATAAAAATGAAAATAAAATATTCTCGCCACGCAAAAAGGCGGGCAAAGCTTTACAATATTTCTTTGGCAGATATTGAACTTCTGCTTAAGACCTCGAAGTTACTTCAAGGCAAACAAGAATTTGTGAAATCCATTGAAGGGTATAACCTTCCTTTAACAGTAATCACAGTATATCCATTGAAAAAGGGGAAAAGAAAATGAAGGTATATTACGACAAAGAAGTTGATGCTTTATATATAAAGTTAAGCAACAAAAAGCCTGAAGAAGTAATAGAAATCTCTGAGGGTGTAATTTTAGACACAACTGAAGACGATAAAATAGTAGGTATAGAGATTTTGGATGCTTCAAAAAAGATGGACCTCAAGACGATACTCTCATATACATTGGAAATAGACAAGAAGAAGGCATTAGAGAGTTTTGTCTGACAACCCTTTCCTGTGGACATCCCCGGAAGACAGGGGCTCGGCAGCTTAAGCAGGGAGCAGCCAGTTTGAGGTCACCAGATAAATGTGCGAAAACTTCTTGACACTACCACGTCAACCGTTATTCCCTGTCGGCGACAATTGTTTTTTCCCCGAACGATTTCCGTGAAAGACGCCGCCGGTCGGACGTCACGGCTATCGCTCAACACCCTTCTCGCTGTGTCCGTCTCTGGAGACGAAAAGCCTGCCGGCTGTCCTTCTTGCAACCCATACGAGCACGAGCATCACCGGCACCTCGATAAGGGGCCCTATTACAGTGGCCAGCGCCACTGCAGGGTTGAATGCCGTTATGGCGATGGCTATGGCGATCTCGAAGTCCCTTCCCGTGGAATTGAAGGCCACTGCAACGGTGTCTCTGTAATCGAGCCCGGCTTTCCAGCCCGTGACGTATGCGACTGCAAACATCGACCAGAAGAAGATCGTCATCGGGACCGCCATCCGGACGATCAGGAAAGGCCTTTCCATTATCAGGTCGCCCTTGAGGGCGAACATCACGACGAGCGTGAACAGCAGGCCGCTGATGGAGAGGGTATCGAGGTGGAACTTCAGCCGGTGAAACCAGTCCTCTCCGAATCTCCTGACCCCGAGGAACCGGGTGAGTATTCCGGCCAGGAGCGGCAGTCCGAGATAGAGCAACACGCTCTCGCCGACCACCCGAACATCAAAGACCGTCTCGCCCAGGAGGAGCCTTGCATAGACCGGAATGAGGATCATCTGTATTATCGCGTTGACGGCGACGAGGACTATTGCAAGCGGACCGTTTCCCGAGGCGAGATATGTAAAGACTATCACCATCGCAATACAAGGGGCTATGCCGTAGAGAACCAGGCCTGTGTACAGATCCGGCTCTCCGCTCAGGAAGACCCGTGCGAGTACGAGCATGAAGAAGGGGGCTATTGCATAGTTGAGGAACATGACGATCAGCAGCTGCCTTGGCGAGCGGGCCGCGCGGCCCAGGTCCTCAAACCTGATATTCGCCATCGCAGGGTAGATCATCATGAAGAGTCCAACCACGACGCCGAGGGCGATGGTGTTTGGCAGGCTGAATTCGTATGAGCCTTCCATGATCGACTTGACGGCCTCGATCGGCGGCGTCAGCCGGAAGCCGGAAATGGCGAACCACCTGCTTATCGCGATGCCGGCGATCATGCTGAATATGACAAAGACCGGCAGAAGCCTGAAGTCGTGCAATGCTCCTAACATCCTTCTGAGCAAACCTCACCTCGCATCAACCTGAATTCCTGAACTCACTGAAGCAGCATGATGGTGCTATGCGGTTTCAGCAATAAAGCGCTCGATCCTTGCCCTTATCTCGTCCCTCGCCTTTCTGAACGCGGCGAGGATCTCGTCATCGGTTCCGACGGTGCCGACCGGATCCCTCACGGGCCAGTGAAGGCGCTTGATGCGCGCAGGAGTGACCGGGCATGACGTTTCTGCATCTTCGCACAGGGTGATTATAACGTCCATCCGTTCTATCAGCCCCTTGTCTATAGGTTTTGACCGCTGTCCGGAGATGTCGATTCCTATCTCCTGCATAACCCTTTCTGCATAGGGGTTCACTCCTGCAGGAATGACCCCGGCGCTGTATGCCTCGATCAGCCCGGTGCCGAGCCTCCTCGCAAGTCCTTCCGCCATCTGCGAGCGGCACGAGTTTCCAGTACACAGAAACATCACTTTAAGCATTCAACCCTCCGTTTCAATATCAGGCTCCATGGATCAACGTTTGCTCTTGAGCCCGCGGCGCGCCTCGGCGGTCCTGCAGATGGTCCTCGCGTCCTTTCCCGCGGTCTTCTTCAGCCGCCTGCGGTCTTCGGCGATCACGGCATCGCCGTCGAGGCATGAGGACAGGAGCCTTGTGAATGCGAGGCTGTGAGTGTTCACCGGCTTCTCCGGCAGGCGGTAGAATGTCCAGGTGCCCTCCTTGCGGCACTCCACGAGCCCGGCTGTCCTCAGTATGCCGAGATGCTTGGATACGGTAGACTGCCCCGTGCCGAGTATCTCCATGAGCTGACAGACACACAGCTCCCTGCCGTCGAGGAGCTTCAGTATACGCACGCGTGTCTCGTCAGAGACCGCCTTTGCCTGCAGAATGAAATCCCTGAGCGTTGCCGTCCCCATATTCATCACCATATCGTGATATAAGAATAAAACAACGGAATCCGTTCCGTCAAGGAGCCGGGCATTGTTGAATTTTTTCATTCCGTATGCTAACATCAAGACACCGTCGTCTCTCCCGGCGTCGTATCATCCGGGGGGGGCCGACCCCTTTCGGTCTGCGAAGTACGGCCGGGCAGCCAAACACGGCGGAGCGTTCTCCAGGGATGCGTTCCGGCAAGGAAGACATACATGAACGGTGATAGACATGACGACTGCACCACGATCTCCTGACACCGGTGCCTGCAGGCATGAGGCCGGCTCGTTACCTGAAGGACTCGATTTCATATTCTGTCCCACGACGGTGGCGGTCATAGGGGCATCGAACCGTCCGGGCAGCGTGGGGCTTGCAGTATTCAAGAACCTGCTTCACGGAAACTTCTCGGGCATCCTCTATCCGGTAAACCTGCGGGCGAAGTCGGTCTGCGGCGTCAGGGCCTATCCGTCCATATCCGACATACCGGATCAGGTCGATCTTGCAGTGATCATAGTGCCGGCTGCGTCCACCCCTGCGGTGGCGAGGGAGGCCGCGGAAAAGGGCGTTAAGGGGCTGATCGTCATCTCGGCCGGGTTCAGGGAGGTAGGGCCTGAAGGGGCTGCGATAGAGAGGGAACTCCTCTCCATCTGCAGGGAGAACGGCATCAGGCTGGTGGGGCCGAACTGCCTCGGTGTGATAAACACGGACGGTCCGGTGAGCCTGAACGCCAGTTTTGCCAGGCAGAAGGCCAATCCCGGAAACATCGCCTTCATCAGTCAGTCCGGCGCCCTCTGCACGGCGGTCCTCGACTTTGCAGCAAAGAGAAACATGGGGTTCTCGAAGTTCATATCCGTGGGTAACAAGGCGGACGTGGACGAGCTCGCTCTGATCCGTTACCTGCACGCCGATCCCCTGACAAAGGTGATCATGCTCTACGTGGAGGAGCTGCGTCACGGCTTCGAGTTCATCGAGACGGTGCGCGAGATCACCGGAGGAGACAACCCGACCCCGATCCTGGCCATAAAGTCCGGCAGAACCGCTGAAGGAGCTGCTGCTGTCAGTTCCCATACAGGTTCGCTCGCAGGCACGGAGGCGGTCTACAACGCGCTCTTTCAGCAGTCGGGCGTCTTCCGGGTTCAGACGATCGAGGAGCTGTTCGACTGCGCCCTCGCCTTCGGGTGCCAGCCCCTGCCGAAGTCCGACCGGATCGCCATCATCACCAATGCCGGCGGTCCGGGCATCATAGCCACGGACGTCACCATCAATTCGGGCCTCAGTCTTGCACGGTTCAGCGACAGGACCACCGAGGCGCTCAAGCGCCACCTTCCGAGTACGGCAAACATCAACAACCCTGTCGATGTCATCGGAGACGCAGGTTCAGATCGCTACCGTGCAGCACTCGATGCGGTGTTGAACGACGAGAACGTCGACGGCGTCATCTTCATCCTGACGCCTCAGTCCATGACGGAGATCGAGAAGACCGCATCCATCATTCCCGATCTTGCACGCAGGAGCGGAAAGCCGGTGGTGGCCTCCTTCATGGGCCTGATGGACGTCTCCAAGGGTGTCGAGATCCTCGAGAAGAACGGGATCCCGCACTATCCCTTTCCGGAGACCGCGGCCCGGGTCATGGGCGCGCTTTACCAGCACTCCAAGTGGATACAGCGTCCTCATGCAAGAGAGTTCGAGCTTGCGTTCGACAGGCCGAGGGCGAGGAAGGTGATCGAGGCGTCCCTCGCCTCCGGAACGAGTTACCTCGGTGAGGTGGAGGGAAACGAGATACTGGCGGCATACGGGTTCCCTGTACTGCCGGCCCGCCTTGTCACGACGGCGGAGGAGGCGGCAGAGGCGGTGAGGTCTCTCGGTGCGTCTGCCTTCAAGATAGTCTCCCCCCAGATCATACACAAGTCAGACGTGGGCGGCGTCAGGGTGGGAATAGAGGGACCGGCAGAGGCGGCCGAGGCCTTCGAGTCCATCGTCTCTTCGGTCCGCAGCAACGTGCCGGATGCAGAGATCCGCGGCGTATATGTTCAGCAGATGGCTCCCGAGGGCGCAGAGGTGATTCTCGGCATCAACCGCTACAAGGTCTTCGGTCCCCTGCTGATGTTCGGCCTCGGCGGCATATTCGTGGAGATCTTCAAGGACGTCAGCTTCAGGCTTGCACCGATCAGGCACAACGGCGCAAGGTTCATGGTGCGTTCCATCAAGGCATATCCGATGCTGACGGGTGCCCGCGGCGCCCCCGTGCGTGACATAGAGGAACTCGAGAAGTGTCTCATGCGGCTTTCGGCCCTCGCCACCGAGAATCCCGAGATCGCCGAACTTGACATCAATCCCCTCATCGTTCACCGGGAGGGCGCTGGATGCTCGATCGCGGACTGCCGCATCCTCCTCGACCCCGGCCGTGCCTGTGCCTGACGGGTCCTCGAGTCTCACCTGCTGCGGGAAACACCCCGCCTGTCACAGAACTCACGGATGCTGCAGGCACTGCAGAGCGGGGATACCGGCTTGCACACACCCTGGCCGAAGGCGACGAGCAGGCCGTTTATCTCCTTCCAGTACCTCCTGGGGAGTTTCTTCCTGAGGGCGAATTCGGTCTCGTCCGGATGCTTTGTCCTGACATAACCCCACCGGTTGGTGATCCTGTGCACATGGGTATCGACACATATGCCCGGTCTGCCATAGGCCAGCGTGACGACGAGGTTTGCCGTCTTCCTGCCCACCCCCCTGAGCTGCAGGAGCTCGTCTATGCTGTCGGGGACCTTCCCGTGATATCTGCGGGCTATTGTCTCGCTCAGTTCCTTTATCCGTTCGGCCTTCACCCTGTAGAACCCGACCGGGTAGATGGCCCTCCTTATCTCATCCCTGCTCAGAGAGGCCATCTCCTCCGGGGTTGATGCGAGGGAGAAGAGGCGACGTGATGCCTCTCCAGTGGTCCTGTCCTGGGTCCTCAGGCTGAGTATGCAGGATATGAGCACCTTGAAAGGGTCCCTGTCAGCCGCGGCCATCTCCTCAAGCCACGGGACATCGAGAGTCTCGACCTGCTTCCTGAGGAGACGCATGACCTTATGGATATCACTGTCCTTAAAACCCGGAATCCCCCTCTACCGTGATTGCCTCAACCGGACAGTTCTCCTCTGCAGCCTCGCAGCAGCCTGCGTACTCGCACGCATCAGGGTCGATGACCCTCGACTTGCCCGTCTCCTCATCGAGGTGGAATACGGCAGGGCATATCTCTGCGCAGGCCCCGCAGCCGATGCACGTATCCTGGTCCACCGTGACATTCATGGCGGAATTATAACAGTTTCCCGTCGTTATCCGCCATACGGCACTGCTGCCATCAGCAGAAAGAGGACCTCGTTCAGCTCGCATATAGCGCCGAGATTGTCCCCGGTAATGCCGTTGAAACGGCTGCCGAAGAATTTCACCAGGGAGAGGGTGAAGAGGTATGCAGCTGCTGCGAACAGTACAGAACGGGGTATCGAAGGGAAGTCGAAACGGTTCAGGACCTGGCCTGAGGCGAAGATCAGCAGCACGAAAGCCACCGAGATGACGAACTCGAGGGCACCGCTCTCCTTCATGAGCAGGTGTCCGAGGCCGTCGCTTCTTGCGCTCCGTCCGTGAAACACGCCTACCACGGTGGACCAGGCCCCCATCACGGGAAAGAGCAGCAGGTACGGCAGGGGAGCTTTTGAGAGCACCTCCAGGATGAGGACATACTTCAGGAGCAGGACGAGCACTATCGCGGTGATTCCGGCAGGCCCTGTGGTACTGTCCTTCATTATTTCGAGCTTCTCCTGCAGGGGTTTTCCGGAGGCCACGGCATCGAACGTATCCGCCAGGCCGTCGAGATGGAAGCCGCCGTTTATCAGGACCGACAGGGTCAGCAGGAGGGCTGCGGAGACCTCCTGCGGCAGGAACGGTCCGAACGTACCATAGGCGAGAGCGAGCAGTCCCCCCCGCAGAAGCCCGGCAAGGGGAAAGAACGCAATGCTCCTGCCGACGTCCTGTCCGGAAACCCTGCCACGGACCCTGACAGGCAGTATGGTCAGAAACTGCAGTGCAAGCAAGAAACCCTTCAATGTCTATGTACCATCAAGCTACGCCAAGCTTTTCGTCGTCTTCCTGTCCCTCAAGCTGCGAGGACCTGCTCAGTCCGTCTTTTCACCCGTGACGCCCGCCTCCTGGAACGTTGCCATCTCCCTGTATATCTTGAGCCCTGCATCCAGCAGGGTCATTGCAAGCGCGGCCCCCGTTCCCTCGCCGAGGCGGAGGTCGAGATCGAGGATCGGCCTGAGCCCCATGTGTGCGAGCATGACCTTGTGCCCTATCTCCTGGGAGTTGTGGGCGGCGAAGATGTAGTCTGCCACAGCCGGGTTGAGGGCCCAGGCGATGAGGGCCCCTGCCGTGGATATGAAGCCGTCCACCACTACCGGGATGCCCCTTTCTGCAGCCCCGATGCAGAGACCGGTTATTCCTCCGATCTCGCTGCCTCCCACCTTTGCAAGCACGTCCACGGGGTCTCCGGGGTCAGGCGTGTTGAGACTGACGGCCTTCTCTATGACCTCTACCTTTCTCCTGAATGCTTCGTCTCCGATGCCGGTCCCCCTGCCGGTCACCTCTTCGACGGGCCTTCCGGTCAGGACGGCGGTTATGGCGGAGGAGGGCGTGGTGTTGGCGATCCCCATCTCTCCCGTGGCAAAGAGGCGGAAGCCCTTGTCCGCGTATTCACCGGCAAGCTCGACCCCGACCTCCACGCACTGCAGGGCCTCGTCCCTCGTCATGGCAGGTCCCTTTGTCATGTTCCTGGTGCCATGGACGACCTTCCTCCTGACGAGCCCTTCACAGTCCTGAAAATCGAAGTCAACGCCGATATCGACGACCACGACCTCTGCGCCTGCATGCCTTGCAAGCACGTTTATACCCGCTCCACCCCGGAGAAAATTGAAGACCATCTGCCTCGTCACCTCCGGCGGATAGGCGGAAACGCCCTCCTCGGCCACCCCGTGGTCGCCGGCAAAGGTGAATACGACCTTCTTCGGCATCTCCGGCATCTCCGTCTCGTATATGGCGACGAGTCTGCGGGCGAACTCCTCGAGCCTTCCGAGGCTGCCCGGCGGCTTTGTGAGGTTGTCGAGGCGCCTCTGGGCAGCTGAATACAGGTCCTTTCGCACGGGCTTGATGCATGAAATCCTCTCTTCAATCTTCATGTTGTCTCAACCTCCGTGACAGTTATTACTTCGGCAAATAAATACCGTCCCCTTTCATGACGCCGGATCAAGTCCGGTCTGACAAAACTACTGCCTGGATACAGGGATAAAGAGGCTCAATTATGAACAGGGAGCAATAGGACAGTCTCTGAACGGTTTTAATTTCGCAGCAAGTTCACCCGGATGGTGAACTGCGAAATTCCGGAGATGGACACGACGTCCATCGAGAACCGGGGTGTAGTTGAGTGAGGAGTCTGTCCTATCGCTTACAACAACCGTTTGTCACAGGGTTCGGATTATATGAGCGATCCCGTTCATCTCATCGCCGTACCATTGCAAGGATTATCCCTTCACCTTTAGAGGTATCCCGCTCACCACCAGATAGACCTCGTCTGCGACTCCTGCCACCTCCTGATTCAACCGTCCGGCCATGTCCCTGAAGAGCCTCGCGAGGCGGTTCTCGGGCACTATGCCCATGCCCACCTCGTTTGAGACCAGATAGAGTGACGAGCGGCAGGCGGAGGTCCTGAACTCCCTGAGCACTTCGACCAGACCGTCTATCTCCTGCTCGACACCTGTCCGGGCAGTGCAGATGACGTTGGAGAGCCAGAGCGTGAGGCAGTCCACCAGGATCACGCTGTAGTCGTCCTTGATGCTCTGTATCGTGGCAGGCAGTCCAACAGGGGCTTCAAGCGTGATCCAGTCTCTTCCCCGCTCTGCCCGGTGCCTCCTTATCCGTTCCGCCATCTCCTCGTCGAGCGCCTCTGCAGTGGCTATGTAGGCCTTCCGCCCCGGGACGCTCGAGGCCTTTTTCAGGGCAAAGGAGCTCTTTCCGCTCCTTGCGCCGCCTGTTACGAATATCAGTCTTGGGGACGGGGTTCCGGTCATCTCTGTTTCACGGTCGTTGTCTGCAGCGGCGATCACATCTGCCGGCATCTGGACAGCAGGCAATGAGATAAAAGATAGCAGACAGGGCCGTCAATAGTCAAACCGATGCGGGGGCAGGGGCGCGTCTGTCGGACCCCTGGTCCGGAGAAACCATGCGAAATAAGCCCTGAAGTATTTATGATATAATTAAATGCTGTCTGCCATTGGTGTCCGGCAAGAACCCAGGAGCTGTCGATAAGGACGTGCACTGTTTACCGGACGGTATTGTACCGAGGTTCGGTCAATCCCAGGTGTTCCTGTAGTGGATGCAGTCAGTGGCGGTGTCGTCGGTCTTTCGAGCTGTAAGATACCACCCATTCCTTCCGGGGGGAGATGACGTATGGAGAAGGGGACAAAAACCGCTCGGTTCAGGTATAATTGAATGAAACAGTTACAGAAAATGTTTTCTTCAAGGGGAAGTAACTTCAGGACGGTTCTGTATCCAGTTGTGAGCGGTCTCTTGCTGGCCTATCTCTCAGCCTCTGTAATAAATGTGTCCTACCATGAAAGCACTGTTGCGCCGGTAAGACGGGACAAGACGGTTCAGGGTCCCCGGTTCACCAGCAGATTATCCACCGGTCAGATACTGAAGAAGAATATATTCGGGTTGAAGCACGAGGAATCCACCGGTACAGCCGGCGCGGCAGAAGAGGGCGATGCAGCGGCTGCCGGCGGAGCGGAGGGTATCAGGAAATACAGGCTCATAGGCACGGTGCTTGGAAAGACGGAGATGGCGCTGCTCAAGAAGGACAAGGACCTGAAGGTCGTCTTTACGGGACAGTCCCTCGGCGAGTATACGCTCAGCAAGGTCTCTTTCGATTCCGCCGTGTTCGAGCGTGACGGCAAAAGGGTCACGCTGAGGTTCCCGGCATCAAAAAAGAGGATACCGGTGAACACGGGGCGGGCGATACAGAGGACGCAGCTTCCGGACGTCAGGCCGCAGACACCGGATGTGCAGGCCGACGTTCAGACGGACAAGATTACCATAAAGAGAAAAGAGGCGCTCTCCCTTGCCCAGAACCTGAACAAGCTCTTAACCACGGTACGCATAGCCCCGTACTACCAGAAGGATAAGTTCGTAGGCTACCAGCTGAGCATGCTCAGGAGGGATTCGTTCCTTTACAAGCTCGGCCTCAGGCGCGGGGACATACTGAAGAGGATAAACGGTGAGGATGTCAGTTCCCCGCAGAAGGCGATGGAGCTGCTGTCGAAGATTCAGGACATCACGGCAGTCAACATAGACCTGATGAGAAAGGGGGAGAAGAAGTCCCTCTTCATAGAGATAGAGGAGTGAGACCGATTGACGGTACCAAACACGTAACAGCCTTACATATATATCTTAAGGAGAGTCATAAATGAAGAAACTGCTTAGTCTCGAGGTGAAGTGTCTTTTACTCCTTGTTTTCTGTCTCCTCTTCATTCGCGTCCCTGCACTCAGGGCAGAGGTCGGGATGAACTTTCAGGAGGTCTCCCTGCAGGACTTCGTTGACTTCGTCTCGGAATACACGGAGTCGAACATCATCTATGACCCGCGGGACCTGAAAGGGACCGTAACCGTCAAGGCCAAGAAGGAATTCACGAAGTCCGACATAATGAGCGTTCTCCAGACCATACTTAGCATGAACAACCTCGAGGCAGTCACGGAGGACGACATCATATACATCGTGAGGAGGACCAAGGTGGCGAAGATGCCTTACTCCATCGAAGAGGAGGCACGTGAAGAGGGAGCCGATGAGGAGAACCTGCTGGTCAGCGTCTTCCAGGTCGAGAACATAGACGCAAAGCTCCTTTCGAAGTTCTTCAACCTCACCAAGTCTGACTACGGCAGGGTTGAGACCATACCGACGCTCAACGCCCTCGTGGTGAAGGACAAGAGCGCCAACGTCAGGAGGATGGCCAGCATGCTCAAGACCATAAGCTCCATGGGAACGGGCGTCCGCATAGAGATAATCCCCCTGAAGAACACCTATGCCAGTGAGTTCGCGAAGACGATCAAGGCGTTCTTCACGGAGCTCGGCAAGTCCTCCTATATACGGGTGAGGCCGGTGTTCATGGCTGACAGGACGTCGAACTCGATAATAGTGGCGGCACTGCCCGATGACATGGCCGTCATAAAGCGGATCATAGCGAGCACGGACGTGATGACGGAGACCGCCACGACGCCGCGGGTCTTCAAGCTCAAGTACGCCATGGCCGAGGACGTCGAGAAGGTGCTGAACAAGATACTGTCGGATGTGCGGCTCCGGAAAGACAAGCCGAAGGGGCCTCCGCAGCAACAGCCGGGTCGTTCCACGATGAAGGTCGCTGCAGACAAGGCCACCAACACGATCTCGGTCGTTGGAGACCCGGAGCTGTACGCACAGCTCGAGTCGCTCATAGCGAAGCTCGACGTGCCGAGGGACCAGATATTCGTCGAGGCCCTGATACTGGAGGCCACGCTCGAAGACGGGGCCAAGTTCGGCGTGGAGTGGCTTGCCGGTGCAGGCAGCAACAACTTCGTGGGCACCGGAACATTCCTCGAGTCCAAGGACGTCATAGACCTCCAGAGCCCGGTGCTCGAGGGCAATCCGCCGAACCTCGGAGCCCTTCCCGGCGGATTCGGTCTCGGGATACTCGGAAACATCATAACCTACGAGGGCGTGAAGTTTCCCACCCTAAGCGCGCTGGTGAACGCGATAAAGACGGAGTCCGGGATCAACATACTCTCGAAGCCGCAGCTCCTCACCCTCGACAACGAAGAGGCCGAGGTCTTCGTGGGAGAGAACAGGCCCTTCCTGATAAGCGAGAAGTTCGACGCCAACAACAACCCGATCCAGACGTTCGACTACAGGGACGTCGGCATCAAGCTGAAGATACTGCCGCACGTGATAGACGAGGATACCATCCTGCTGAACGTGCAGCAGGAGGTGAAGAAGGTCATCGCCAGTGCCGTGGGTGTCGCCTCCGCCCCGATAACCCTTACGAGGAGCACCAAGACCACCATAAAGCTCAACAACAATACAACCGTGGTGATAAGCGGCCTTATAAAGGACGACCTCGGAATGTCGGAGACGAGGGTGCCGCTGCTTTCGAGGATTCCCCTGCTCGGCTGGCTCTTCCGGTCGAGGGATACCTCGAGGGAGAAGACGAACATGATGGTCTTCATTACGACCACCATCATAAAGAGCAGGCAGGACATGGAGGACCTCACCCGGTCGAGGCAGGACCTGCTGAGGGACAGCGGGGTGCTCAAGGACAACGGAAGTGGTGAAGGCGGCGGAAGCGCTATGTCCCCGGCGGTGGAAGGGAAAGATGCCGGCCCCGGGACAGGAAAGGAAGAATGAGCGACTTTACGCCTGACATCGACAGCCTGCCGAGAGAGGTCCTCGACCTCTACATGAAGTTTCCCGACAGGTCGGACTTCCTGCCGCTTCAGGCGGACAACGGCAGGCTCACCTTTCTCGTGAGCTCTGAGGACGGCATCAGGAAGGCCTCTCTCGTCTCCACCGTCTGCAGGTCTTCCGGATGCTTCAAGTTCGTGCCGCAAAAGACCCTCCTCGAGATAGCCGAGAAGTTCTCCTTTGTCTTTGAAGAGGACGTGGAGCTGAACACCGAAGGTGAGACCATGTCGTCCGATGAATACGATATCCTGAGCGGTGTCCATGACGACGCCCCTGTGGTCAAGCTCGTAAACCAGACCATCATGAGCGCGATCAGGCTCGGCGCAAGTGACATACACATCGAGGGCAGGGAGGCGAGCCTGATAATCAGGTTCAGGGTGGACGGCAGGCTGAAGACGGTCAAGACACTCGACAAGGGGCTTCTCGAGCCGCTCATTGCCCGTATAAAGGTCATGGCCGACATGGACGTGGCAGAGACGCGCAGGCCCCAGGACGGAAGGATAAACATCCAGTTCGGTACGAAAACGATCGACATAAGGGTCTCGACCATCCCGACCGCCAAGGGTGAGAAGGCGGTCCTGAGGCTTCTGAGCAGGTCGGAGACGGCCCTCAAGCTCGATATACTCGGGCTCGACGACTCTCAGGTGAGGCTCCTGAAGAGGCTCCTCAGGTCTCCAAACGGAATTATAATGGTCACGGGTCCTACGGGCAGCGGTAAGACCAGCACACTCTATGCCTCGATCCTCGAGATCCAGAACGACACGGTCAACATCGTAACCATCGAGGACCCCGTCGAATACAGGATAGACGGCATCGCGCAGGTCCAGGTAAACCCGGCCACCGGCGTGACCTTTGCAAGGGCGATCCGGACCTTTCTCAGGCAGGACCCCGACGTCATCCTCGTAGGCGAGATAAGGGACGAGGAGACCGCCGAGGCCGCAATACAGGCATCCCTGACGGGGCACCTGGTGCTCACCACCCTGCATACGAGTGACGCTCCCACGGCCGTTGCAAGGCTCGTGGAGATGAACATAGAGCCGTTCCTCCTCTCGAGCAGCCTCCTGCTCGTCATCGGCCAGAGGCTCGTCAGGAAGATATGTCCCGACTGCAAGGAGGAGGCCGTGCTCGAGGACGAGATAAGGGATATATTCCGGCGGAAGGGATTCGAGATAAACCGGTACTTCAGGGGCAAGGGGTGTGACAAGTGTTTCGGAACCGGTTACAAGGGCAGGATAGGCCTGTTCGAGTTCCTTCAGCTCGACGACGAGATAAGAAAACTCGTCATGAGGAAGGCAAGCTCCACGGAGATCAAGAACCTTGCCATAAAACAGGGGATGAAGACCATGTTCGCCAATGGCGTTGAGCTGATCCAGGAGGGGATTACGACACCGGAGGAGGTCATCACCGCCACTACGCAATAGGCGTGGACAGGGACAGCCGATGGCTATATACAGATACAAGGGATACGACCCTGCAGGAAAGGAGGTCAACGGAGTGGTTGAAGCCCCCACCAGGGCCCTGGCCATGAAGAGCCTCAGGGACGAGACCATCCTGCCATACCTGATAGAGGAGATGGGGGAGAAGAAGCGGAGATGGCTGCTCAAGAAGAAGGACCCGGGCCAGCTCTTCTTCCAGGTGGGAATAATGCTGAAGAGCGGCCTTCCCCTGATAAAGTCACTCGATATAACCATGAGACACAGGGAGCAGAAGGGGCTGTCCCACATCCTCAGCGACATAAAGAAGCACGTGTCCGAAGGAAAGAGGTTTTCGGAGGCCCTCGGCCGTTATCCCCGGGTCTTTCCAGAGGTGTACGTAAACATGGTCAGGATAGCGGAGGCGACGGGGGGGCTGGCAGACGTCCTGCTGAACATAGCAGAATACGAGGAGAGGAAGAAGGAGCGCGAAGGCAAGATAAAGAGTGCCCTCACCTATCCCCTCGTGGTCGGCATGATAGGCAGCGCGGTCGTCGGGTTTCTGCTCGGCTACGTGGTTCCGAAGATGGAGAAGATCTTTCAGTCCGTGAAGATAGACCTGCCGACGTCAACCTCCGTGCTGATAGCCATGGGTTCGTTCCTGAGGAGTTACGGGCTATTTCTCAGCATACTCGCCGGGGTCCTCGTGATCGCCGGGCTCAGGGTGTACAGGCAGTCCCTCCCGCTCAGGAAGAGGGTAGACACCCTTCTGATGGGCATAGAGGTGCTGCGCAAGGCGGTGATGGCGAGGATCTCCGAACTCCTCGCCTTCCAGCTCAGGGAGGGTATCCCGCTCGTGGCCGCACTCAACGGCTGCAGGGGGGTCGTGAACAATCTGATGATAAGGGAGGAGATGCAGAGGCTCGCACTCGAAGTCGAGAAGGGCAAGCCCCTCTCCGAGGGACTCAAGGACTCTCCGGTCTTCGACGAGATGCTGATGGCGGCCGTGCTCACCGGCGAGAAGACCGGGGAACTCGCGGGTTTTCTCGAGAGGATGGCCTATTATTACAGAAAGGACGTGGAGAAGATAATGGGAAGGCTCACGTCACTGGCAGAGCCTGTCTTCATACTGATACTGGGGCTCGTGGTCGGCTTCATCGTGGTGTCCATCATGACGCCCCTGTTCGAGATGAATCAGCTCGTGAAGTGAACACGTTCAAATCATGACCGGACAGGACCCGGGTTTGCGATGCGCACGCCGGGCCTGACGGGATTCAACAAACCGTAAAGGAGGTGAATCATGAGATACGCAGACAGGGAAGCAGGATTTACCCTGATAGAGCTCATGGTGGTGCTGGTCATACTCGGCATCCTGGCCACGTTCCTCATGCCGAAGATCCTCAACAGGCCTGACGAGGCGAGGATAATAAAGGCGAAGAACGACATCCGCGCCATCGAGTCCGCACTGAAGCTCTACAGGATCGACAACGGCGGTTACCCCACCACGGAACAGGGGCTCATGGCGCTCGTGAAGAAGCCGGACATCGAGCCCATACCGAGGCACTACCGGGACGGGGGCTACCTCGACGATGAATCGGCTCCGGTCGATCCATGGGGCAACAGGTACATCTACAGGAGTCCCGGAGAAGACGACCGCGAGTATGAGATAATCAGCTTCGGAGCAGACGGCAGGGAAGGCGGCGAGGGGGTCAACGCCGACATCAGGAGCTGGGAGATAAAGTGAGGAGACAGGGCTTCACTTTCATCGAGATCCTCGTAGTCATGGTCATCCTGTCGGTGGGGCTCTTCGTGCTCATGCCCCGCCTCGCCCCGCGGATTCTCGAGCCCGTGCCCCCTCTTGAGAAGGAGGTCGGTTCGGTGATTGCAAAGGCCCTCGAGCAGGCAGGGAAATCCGGCAGGGCCGTTGAGATCACCTTTATCATGGGCAGCGGAAGTTTCCGCCTGGAAGACGAGGAGTTCAGGTTTCCTGACGGGCTGACCCTGATGGATGCCCTCGTGAATGACGAGCGTGCGGATGATCTCACGGTCACGGTAAAGGCGTATCCCGCCGGAATAATCGACTATTTCGAGCTGACGCTCTCTGATGAGAGCAAGCTCGTCAGCAGGCCGCTCATTGCCGAGGTGGAGGTGCGTGGATGAGGCAGCGGGGATTCACCCTGCTCGAGGTGCTGATCGCCATGGTCGTGCTTGCCATCTCGCTGGCGGGCATATACACGCTTCTGAGGTCGAACATAGACACAACCGGCTATACGCTCAGGAAGATCGAGTTGCTGGAGGCGGGAAGCGAGGTCTTCTATACCCTGTACAAGGAGCAGGACGTGGAGCCCACGCCGGGTTTCGTCGATCTGAAGGGATACGAGGGGATAAAGTACGAGGTAACCGAAAGCTCGCTGGGGCTTTCATACATAAGGGAGTATACACTCAGACTGAAAAAGAATGAAGCGGAGATCGTCTACAATTTCTACAGATAGGGGGCTTACTCTGCTCGAGGTGCTCATTGCGCTCGCACTCAGCGCGCTCGTTCTCGCCGGGCTCTACTCTTCCATGAACACCGTCTTCTCCACGGACAGGGCCCTCGACGAACGGCTCAGGGGCGTGATGAGCTATGTCAAGCTGAGCAACCTCTTTCAGGCGGACCTGAGGACCATGATAGGGGCCCCCACCATGCAGAGCACCATTTTCGGCACGGAGATAAGTTTCAAGTCGACGCACTCGCTCTATTCCAATTCATCCTTTCCTGTAGAGGTGACGTATTTCGTGGACAAGGTCGACGGAAAACGCTATCTGTACAGGGAAGAGTCGGAGGAGAAGAAGGGAGTGAGTCTCAGGATAAGGCTGCTCGAGAAGGTCGGTGAGCTCAGGTTCCTCATCCCTGCCGAAGAGGGCTGGACCGAACAGACTGAAGGCAGGAACGCGGACGTGATCAGGATGGAATACGTCTACGGCGGCAGGAAGTGGACCATCACAGGAGGTAAGCTGCTCTGAAAGCACACCCTGCATCCGGCACGAGAGGCTCCGTCCTCATAGCGGTTCTCATTGTCGTCGCCGCCTCGCTCTCCCTTGTATTGCTGAAGAACGAAAAGGTGGTCGCCAGGTACGACGAGGTCGCGTCGGCCCAGAAGCTGCAGCAGGGCTATATCTACTGTTATTCCGTGATAAAGGGTGTTGCCAGACTCCTGCAGGAGGACAAGGACTCCTATGACTCGTCAGAGGACCTCTGGGCCTCGCTGCCGACGATCCCCACTCCCGAGGGCTATATAACCACGGTCGTGGTTCCCCTCAACAGCAGGATTCCCATCATGGGGGTCTCTTCGAGGAACGAAAAGCTCAGGAGGAGGACCGAGGATGCCCTGGAGAGGCTCCTCGCCGATGCCCCGGAGCCGCCTGACGTGGAGTCCCTCCGGGACCTAAAGCCTTACAGCCTCGGGGAGCTGCGGTTCCTCGCCGGGTTTTCGGCCCTTCCGAGGGACCTGCTCGGCCGCTTTACGGTGGAGGCTACAAACGGAAAGATAAACATAAACTTTGCCGACGAGACCGTTATGGGCGCCTTTCTGCCCGAGATCGAACCACTGACAGAGGCGATAGCAAGATACAGGGAGTCAAGGCCCTTCAAGGATATATCACAGATAAGAAAGGTTCCGGGCATGACGGACGACGTCTACCTCGCCATACAGCCCTATATAACCGTGAGCAGCTCCCTGTACTATATTTTTACGGAGGCCGAGGTCGGTGGTACGAGGACGAGGGTGAGCGCGGTTGTTAAAAAAGAGTCCGGAAAGATTAAAATACTCAAGTACTTCGAGGAAGCAGAGGAGTTCTATGCCGCTGGAGAGGACAGTCTTTCTATATAGGGACCGCCTAGTGAGCTGCTCCCGTGACGGGGCCGGCTACAGAGAGGAGGAGGTCCCGCTTGACGGAGGGTTGCCGTCACAAAAGGGTTACGTGCTCGTATTGCCTGATGAGCTGGTGAGCCTCATATCCACGGACATAAGGCCGGTGAGGAGCGGCAACCTCAAGGAGATGGTAAGGCTCTACCTCTCGGGCATCTTCCCCGAAGACGTGATCCAGGAGAGATTCGGCTTTCTGAAGACCTCTCCTGTTACGGCATTCATATACACGGAAGAGCTGAGCGACCTCGTTGAACGGTATGCGGAGCTGTTCAATGCGGCCGCCGTCGTAACCACGGCCTCTGTGGCGGCCCTGCTGGCCGAGGATGGGAATTTCGTGCTCAGGACGGATACCACCACCCTCATCAGGAATGACGGCGGGTTTCTACACTTTGCCGGGGAGGCAGAGGGGTATCCCCCCGGGGAGAACCTGAAGGAGTTCGACGTCTCGGGGCAACAGAGGAGGCAGGTGGTCGACTGGATCGGCAGCCTCGCGGCCGCAGGCAGGGCAAAGGAGCTCGACCTGAAGCTGACCGGCAGGCAGGAGGGGTTCTCCCTTGCCGCCATGAAGAAGGACCTGGTATTCTGGGCTGCCGTGTATATCGTCTTCGTCATCGCCCTGTTCCTCAGGACCCTTCCCCTTAAAGAGGATCTCAAGTCCTACGAGAAGGCGATAGATGGCATATATGCATCCATGAAGATAGCGGACAGTCCCGATCCCTACGGCATGCTCCTCTACAGGATAAGCCAGATAAAGAAGCAGGGGGCCGCCGGCATGGAGCCGCTCAGGATCCTCTCCGCCATGAGCACGTCGTTCGACGGCGATGCGTCAGTGGAGGACCTCACCGTCAACCAGGAGCTGATCAGGATAAGGGGAACCATAAAGAACCTGCAGTCCCTCGACAAGGCCTCTGAGAAACTGTCGGGCGCACTCAAGGTGAAGTTCGTCATAGAGTCCGCAAAGGTGGAGCAGGAGGGTGTCAAGTTCATAATAACAGCGAGGTTCAAGGAATGAAGGAAAGGGCTGCTGCAGCACTGCTGATCGTGGCGGTGTTCACTGCCACGTACATGTTCTTCTCCTCCAGGGAGGGGCGGTTGCTCGAGGAGAGGGAGACCCTTAAGAGGCAGTACGAGAAGATATACACGATGGCTGAAGAGTACAAGGCCCTGTCGCGCAGGAACAAGGGGGCTCCCGCTCTTCAGGAGGGGCTGCTGTCGTTCGTGCAGAGCTCGGGCAGCAGGCTGAACCTCTCGGACAGGATCGCCACTATAAAGCCGATCCCGGGAAGCGTGGAGGGCGTGAGCGTGCTCTACCAGGGGCTGACCTTCACGGAGATAGTAGAGGTTCTCAAGGTCGCCGGTGAATTCTCGAACATACGGGTGAGGGCCTTCTCCATATCCAAGAGGTTCGACGACCCGGGCTATGCCGACCTGAACATGCAGATAGAGAAGGTGAAATGAAGAAGATATTGCTGTTTGCGGTCTCGTTTCTGGTGGGGATATACCTGTTCCTTCCATACGATCTCCTGTATTCGAGGGCTCTCGGGAGCCTGACACAGCGGGTCCGGGTTCCCCTCGCCTATGATATCTCGGATGCATCGGCTCTGAAGGTGGTCTTCTCGGACGTCTCGGTGGGCAGCGGCAGAGGGACCCTCGAACTCGAGGACGTAGTCCTGAGGATAACCCCCATAGGGTACGTCTTCAACGGAATGCTCGGCCGTATCACGACTCCCGGGGTGGAGGTTCAGGTCTTCAAGAAGGACGGCCTGTTCGACCTCGTCTTCGATATCGTGAATTTCCGCAACAGGATGCTCGGAGACGCCTCCCTCACGCTCAAGGGACATGTACTCGTCGGTGAGGACCAGATAAAGAGCGGAAAGATAGACCTGCTCGTGAAGAACTTCAAGGTCCCTGCCTCAGGAAGCGAGATCCTGCTCAAGGAGGTCAGCGGCAGCGGCGACATAGACAACGGGAGGCTCATGATAAAGGAACTGACGGTCAAGGGGCCCGTGGACCTGAGGGCGACCGGCACCGTGCTGCTCAATCACAAGGCCCCCGAGATGTCCATGCTCGATATATCGGTAAAGTACAAGATGGGTGCTCTTCAGGGGTCACAGAAACTGAAGGGCACTCTCAAGAGCGCCCTTGCCTCCATGAACGCCCTCACTGCGCTGCCTGCCTCGCCTTGAGCCTTGCCTTCCTCTTCCTCCTGAGTTTCTGCTTCCTGATCCTCTGCCTCTCCTTGGCGGCAGGGCTTTCGGTGCCGAACAGCCTCTGCTCGATCTTCTCCGCCAGGTATCTCCTTGCAAGGAAGCGGTTGAGCGGCTGGGACCGGCTCTCCTGGCACTTGACCTCGATACCCGTGGGTATGTGCTTGAGGTATACGCAGGTGGAGGTCTTGTTCACCTTCTGGCCGCCGTGACCTCCGGAGCGCACAAACTTCTCGAGGATTTCCTCTTCGCGGATGCCGAGTGCCTCCATCCTCTCCTTGAGTGCCTTGAGCTTCTCCGGCCTCACGCCGCTGCTCATGGTTCCACCACTTCCATCAGCGCTCCGCCTCTATATTCCCAGTGCGGTCCTCTTCTTCGCTATGTGGGCCTCGATACCGTCTGCGATCTTCACGGGGTCTTCACCCACGGCGATCTTTCCGCCTGTTATCCCCTCGATATCCTCTGTGAGGAGCTTCACCACGTCTGGTGCGCCGGTCACCGGAGGCACAGGTGATACATGCGTGTAGAGGCCGAATGCCACGGCGAATATGGCGTCTATGGTGGCCTTCTGCTCCATGTACTCGGGAGCCGTTACTGCCACGGGAAGCTGCGACGGGTCCACGCCGAGGGCTCCGGCCACGGCGGTGACGAGGAGGGCGATCCTGCCCGTATCCGTGCATGTGCCGAAGCTCAGCACAGGTGGGATGCCGAGGGACTTGCAGACCGCCTTGAGCCCTTCACCGGCGAGCTCCTGGGCCTCGATCGTCTGAAGGCCCGCCACCTGCAGCGCGGCATTGCCGCAGCCTGCGCTCAGCACCAGGATGTCCCTCTTGATCAGCTCCTTTGCCACTGCAACGGTCAGGGAGTCCTGCGGACCGTTCGTCAGGGTCGAACAGCTCACGAGCGCTGTCACGCCCTTGATGGAGCCGTTCTTTATCACGTCGAGCAGCGGATCGAGTGTCCCGCCGAGGGCTCCGAGTATCGCCTCTGTGGAAAAGCCCACGATCGCCTTCTGCTTGTTGGCCGGTATGAACGTCTCCTTGCCTTTTCTGTTCTTGAAGTTCTCCACCGCCACCTTTATGAGGTCCATTGCCAGGGCTTCCACCTTTTCGGGATCGTACTCGTAGTTGAGGTTGACTCCCGGGATGCGGACGAGTTTCGACACCGAGGCAACCGTGGCGTTGTACTTGTCGGCAAATATCCCCAGGGTCGGTACCGAGCAGTTCATGTCGACGGCAAAGAGGTCGACCGCTCCGGTTGCGAGCACGAACTCCTGGTTGAGCCAGTTGCCCGTCAGTCCGACGAAGACGTCGTCCGAGGGGTATCTCTGGAGCAGTTCCTGCCCGGTCTCGATCGAGCCCACGACCCTTATGCCCTTGGCCCCGGCATCCTTGGCCATCTGCTGGACCTCGGGCCTGTGGGCGAGCTCTATGATCGCCGCTCCGACGAACGGCTCGTGGCCGTTCGGGAGGATGTTTACGTAGTCCTTGTCGATGATTCCCACGTCCACACTCGTCTCGTGCGGAGACGGCGTGCCGAATATGATGTCCTGGCATACCTCGAGGACGAACTGTGCGCAGTAGGCCATGGATATGCCCATCCTGAGCGCCATCTTGGCGAGGGAGACATAGTCGGAGTCGATGTTGGTCATGCACCTCGTCTCCGTATCGAGTATTTCATGAAGCGGTCCGCCGGGGAATATGCCGAGTTCCCTCCAGAGCTTTTTCCTCGACTCCGGGGCGAGTATCTCGACAAGCCTCGACTCCTCCGAGGAGTCCCTGTGGAACTCTGCAACCAGGAAGTCCGCGACCCTGTTTGCGACTTCAGAGACGCTGCCGCTGTCGTCGAGCCCGAGAGTGGCTGCAAACTCCCTCAGCCTCGCCTCGTTCTTGATCTTGAAGGGTGTCTTTCCCCCGGCCGCGGCCCTTAGCGTCTTGACGGTCTCCTTTGCATGGTATGCGTATGCCGCGGTTCCGAAGAGGTTCAGATGCACGAGGTTCCTCATGACCATCCCGTTTGCATCGATGCCGCAGACTCCCCTGTCGGCGAACTTCGTTATCCTGCACGGTCCTTGTGAGCACAGCTGGCAGCTAATTCCCTTCGTACAGTACGAACACCGCGTCTTCTCCTGTGCATCGAACCGCTCTGCAACAGTCGGCATGCCGTCCTTTTTCACCCTGTCATGAAGACTCCCGATGCTCTCATGCATACTCACCTTTTCCATAAGACACCTCCCTGGATCAATCCTTGTGGAGCAGAAACTCCAACCCCGGTTAACAATTAAACGTCCCGCGCGTTCTTATCCATGATTTACATAATATCATGAAAATCAGGCCGTTTGCACAAAAAAGTTCCGTGGAGAGCCGGAGGGTCTTTTCCCGCGGCCTTCGAGCGCCTCTCTGAGGCCTTCGTGTGCCTCTCTGAGGCCTTCAATCTGTCCCACATTTCTCCCGCAGCCTGCCGCTTCTTCGGGGTCTTGTCTATGGAGGGGGGCTCAACACCAGGAGCCGCTCCCTTGCAATCCTGCCTAACCGTGTATCCGGCGCCACCTTCACCTGGAGCCTGTACTCCATTATTGCCGAGCGTATATCACCCGTCCGCTCATAGCAGATACCCAGAAGGCCGTGGACCTCGGGATGCTTCGGCGACACCGAGGCAAATCTCCTGAGGTGTGGAATGGCATCCGAGTACCTGTTCAGGTGGTAATATGCCTTGCCCGTACCGAAATGAGACCCGGGATGTCCGGGGTAGAGCTTCAGGCTCTCCCTGAATCGTTCAACCGCGGACCTGTAGCGGTTGAGCCCCAGGTCCACCAGTCCGAGGCCGTAGAACGCGGGCTGATACCCGTCATCCCTCTGGAGCGCCTCCTTGAAATACTTCCCTGCCTCGGAATACCTCTTTTCCTTGAGCCGTATCATCCCGTAGAGGTTGTAGAAGGGGGCCTGGCGGGAGTCCCTGGATATGGCCCGTTTGAGCTCCTTTTCCGCCTCTGCGAGTTTGTCCTTGTTGTAAAGCAGCACGGCCCTGTCGTATACGAAATATATGCGGTTTATTCTCCTGAGCTCCCTGACGGCCGTGCGGAACCTCCTGCGGTGGCGGCCGTCGCCCTCGATTCGATAGGGAGGGAGCCGCCTTATCATCGCGAGCATCTCTTCCTTCCTCACCTCTTCCCTCGGATGGGTGGAGAGGATGGTGCTCAGCAGGTCGTCTCCACCGGCCTTGCGGCCCAGCCGTTTCAGATAGCCGTCCACCGCCGCCTTGAGCCTGTCGTGGGCCTTTATCGCCTCGTAGGGGTCGTAGCCGAGGGCGGCCATGTATTTGACGCCGAGACGGTCCGCCTGGAGCTCCTGCTCCCTGCTGTACTTGAGCAGCAGGAGGCTGCTTCCGATCATCCCGAGTCCGAGCAGCAAGTCGGAGCCCTCCTTTCCTGCAAGGGCCACTCCTCCCACTACGAGACCCAGTTGCTGCAGTGTACCGAGGGTTATCCTCTTTGCAGTATGTCGTGCCATCACATGTCCGACCTCGTGCCCCATTACGGCTGCGAACTGTGCCTCGTTGTCGAGCTCTGCAAGGAGTCCCCGCGTGATCGCCACGTATCCGGGAAGTGCGAAGGCGTTCGGCACGGTGGTGTTCTGGACGGCGAACCTTAAGGGGAGGTGCGGTCTTTCGGAGGCCTTCCATATACGCCTCACGACCCCTTCGAGATACCGCTTGAGGGCCTCGTCGTGGAACTCTCCCCCGTACGTCCAGTTCAGCGACGGTGCAGCCTCGCGCCCTATCCTCACCTCCTGGGATTCCGAGACGAACATCAGCTCCCGCTTGCCTGTAACCGGGTTCACTGCACAGGATGCAAGCAGCGAAACGATGAGGACTATGGCTGCGGCTCTGCTGAATGCACGGGTCATTTTTCCTCTCTGCTCTACCGAAGTCCACGTAAAAGGCTTTGTGAAGCACGGGGACCGCCGCTTTCCTCAGATCAGGCTTCCTCGCAAGTTTGGTCCCCCTGAAGCGCTGTTCTAATTTTTATGATACAATATCATTAGTGTCCGGTAAAAACAGAGGAGCTGTCAATAAGGAGAGGGGATGCTGATTTTTCATCTCCCAGTCGTTCCGGCGTCCGGTTCGTACCGGCGTCCGGCCGGGACTCCGAGGGAACTTCGCAATTCACCTTCCGGGTGAATTTGCTGCGAAATTAAATCCGTTCAAAATCAACATCCCCTCTCCTGCTATGACGACTCTTTACCGGACAATAGTGATACAATATGCTATGAAAAAAGTTGTCCTCATATCAACCGTCCTGTTGCTCGTTCCGCTGCTGACGGCATGCAAGGACGAACCGCGCAATCCGGCCGGGGAATACGGCGGCGCGCTCATGGATTCATACGAGAAGGCCCGGGATGCGGCCGGGAACGCAGACTTCGAGCTCATCAAGAGGGCGGTTCAGCAGTTTCGCGGTGCCAACGGAGAGTATCCGGAGAGCCTCGAGGACCTGGAAAGGTTCACCGGCATAGAGATCGATGCAGACAGGTACGAATACGATCCCCGCACCGGAACCATAACCCTCAGATAGGTCCTGCCGCGGCTGCTTGCCTCTTTGTCCGGGGCTGTGTCATATTATTACACCGGCAATAAAACACCCTGAACCATGGTTGAAAGGTTTCAGGAAGCGATCGAGCCTCTTTATCTTTGGTATCCAGGCAGCAGGCTTGTCATGCCGGACTCGATCCGGCGATATGAAAGGATAACAGTATCTATTTGCCGAGGTAATGGAAATACCCGCCATGTCCAGACTCACTCACACAGACAGCGAAGGCAAGGCCCGGATGGTGGACGTATCCGGGAAGCCGCCCACTGTCCGAGAGGCCGTTGCCTCAGGGACTGTATCAATGAGGCCCGGGACCCTTTCCCTCATCAGGGAGAACAGGGCGGCAAAGGGTGATGTCCTGCAGGTGGCCCGTGTTGCCGGGATAATGGCGGCAAAGAAGACCCCGGAACTCATTCCCCTCTGCCATCCCGTCGGGATAGACGCTGTCTCCGTGGACTTCATCCTTGACGACGAGGAGAGCAGGGTGCTGATTGAAGCAAAGGTGAGGACCGTCGGTCGGACAGGGGTTGAGATGGAGGCCCTCACGGCCGTTGCAGCCGCGGCCCTCACCATATACGACATGTGCAAGGCCGTCGACAGGGAGATGACCATATCCGGCATTAAGCTCCTTGAGAAACGGGGCGGCCTGAGCGGCGACTTCAGGCGGAAGAAGGGGTAGTCCCCGGAGCCGGCCTGCTCATACGAGGTGCGGCATGGGGCTGTAAGGATGCCGAGTTTTGCGCCCGGCCCAGGAACCTGAAGCCGCCTACGGTTCTATAATCCTGACCTTCATCTCTATACGCTCGAGCGGGTTGTCCCTTGCATCCCTCGGCTGCCCCACGATCTTGTCCGCCACGTCCATGCCTGAGACGACCTCGCCGAAGACCGTGTACTTCCCGTCGAGGAACGGGGCATCGGCAACGCAGATGAAGAACTGAGAGCCTGCACTGTCAGGGTTTGCGGCCCTCGCCATGGAGAGGGTTCCCCTCTTGTGGGGCCTGCTGTTGAACTCGGCCTTGAGCGAATACCCCGGCCCTCCCATGCCGTATCTTGAGCGATCCTCTCCCTTTGTGTTCGGGTCTCCTCCCTGGATCATGAATCCAGGGATCACGCGGTGAAAGATGGTCCCGTCATAGAACCCCTTCTTGGCAAGCTCGATGAAGTTGTTCACATGGTTCGGCGCCACTTCCGGAAAAAACCTGAGCTCGATGTTTCCGAACTTCGTCTCGATAACAGCCCTCGTCTCCGCCATCTTCTTGATCTCCTCTTTGGTGAATTTTCTGTGCTTCGGCTCGGCATGGGCAGTGGAAAACAACATCAGCACCAGAGCCAGCACGAAACCGGTTTTAAAGACTCTCATCATGACCTCCTGCAGTATACGGAAATAACCCGTCGTTGCCGATCTTCGATCCCTGTCTCGGAGACCGGGGTCCGTGAAGAAACTCGTTTAGTATATCCATTCTCTTGCCTGGTGTTCAAGTTCAGGGCATCCCGGTTGAGGCATCAGTACTGTTTCGCCGGCATGACGGCAGATGTCGGGTTTGAACTTCAAGCGGGCGGTCTTCATGTTGCCCCGGACGTTCGAGGTTGACCGTAACGTCGATTAAAGGTTGTATCCTGGCGGCTTTTGAGGAAAGAACTGCTCGATGTCAGGATGTTGATACAGTAGAGATCCCTCTTCTTGACAAATGCCGAACAGTGTGATTTAATTGCATAAGTAGCGCTGTAAAGCAGGGGGTGTAGCGTTTTATGGGGGCGGATATCTGCAGTAGACGTAAGAAGTGCTCTGTTTTCTGCGTTGTCCTTGATCCTTCGAGCCAAGACCGTCCCACGGAGAGCCAGGCAGCCGGAACCGGTTCGGTTTCCAAGCGGAATTAGAGTCCGCTTACAGATGAAGAGCTTGTGGGCTATATGTTTCAGAGACATGACATTGCAGGGTCTGAACTTCCGGAGGGTGATCACATGACAAAGCGCTTCGTCTGCCCGCCATTCCGCTGCTCTTCTCTGCAGATGAGTTTAGTCGGTGGGCTGGGCGGAGAAGTCGCTTTCCAGCGATGTGCTGACCGGCTGGAAGAAAGCCGTTCATCGAACTCGCTGGTACAAAACTTCAACCCGACCCGCATAAGTCCGGGCTCACTTAATACGCGATTATACATCGAGAAAACGGTGCACCATCTTTCATGGAACAGAACGGTCACTAAAGCGAAGCAGTTACCCGGAGTCGTGGCCAGCTCATTGTGAGTATATAGGAGAACCCTGTTTAGGGCCTATTCAACAATTAAATCAAGTAGTGGAGGTTCAAAGCATGACAGGCAGTTTCAAGACATTTATGCATGCAATGATGACGGGGATTCTTTCTTTGCTGTTGTTGACCGGATGCAGCACCATGGATCGACGCCGTGTCGCCGATACAGAATGGGGCGTCTTCGGGCAGTATAAGAAGAGGAATATAAGAGTCGGTGCATATGACGGCCACTTTTCCAAGTTTGACAGGCTGCCCGAAGATGCGTTGAAGCTTACCCATGGACGTTTTCACTACTTCGGGAAATTCGAAGAGTCATCGGCGGTGGTCTTTCCCTACTATCTCTTCAAGGCACATGAGGATGCCACGGGGAGGCCGCTGTTTTACACGGCAACCATGGAGAAGAAACAGAGAGATGTGATCAGCAGGGACTTTCTGGCCCTCACCCCCGGCAACAGACGCACATCTTCCAAAGAGTTCGATGAACTGTTTCTGCAGCCCCTAAATCTATCCGATGAACGGACGGCGGATCTTTTCGTCAACGAGTGGTTGAGACAGAGATTGTACGGCCCTTGGTTCCGCAACAATCTTTCTTTCCGGAAGAGCCAGACCGGTCTCGGGATGGGTTTTGACATGTGTTCATTCGTCTACAGCATGTTTGGCGTGCTTGACAACAAGGGCTACTTCCACAGCCTCGGGAGTCGAGAGGTGAAGGTGCCCAAGGGATTTCCACGGAATCAGGAGGAGTATCTACGCAGCATATCGGTCTTCCTTGAGAATATCAAACGGCTTGCCCCGGACCTTACATTTGTTTGCAACGAGGGCTCGATTGCCCTGCCGCAAGGTCTGCGCTCCAAGGTTGAGCAGAAGAAGGTGAGCGACATAGATGCCGACCTCGAAGTCTTCAAGCAGGTCTATAAGCATCTTGATGGTGTCGAAAGAGAGGACGTCTTTGAAAACGCCATTGTTTCCCTTGGCAACAGCAGTGTTTTGATCCCGGCCCCTGAGGGCAGGTTTGCAAGAATGACGTTTGCAAAAATCGTTTCTCGCCACAGATGGCTTGCGTCGGAGGAAAAGCTGTCGATCGTTCGCGCCGTCATTCCTGCAGACTACAGGCTCCCGGCGGGCTTCAAAAACAAGAAGATTTTCGCCCGCAGGAGCTTCACCGACAGAGTACGCATCAAAACAATGGCCTATCTGCTGCTCCGTGGCCCCAACTCATTCTATGCCCCTCAGTTCGATGATAAGACCACGAACGGTGAACAACTGGTGGAGACGATCTTTGACCGGCTGGGGTTGCCAGATGGGCAGACCGAATGGTACGGGAACGATGACGGCTATTTCCGCCTCTACTGGCGGAAATTCGACGGAGGGGTGGTCCTCCTCAACTTCTCGGGGCAGCAGGTGCAACTCAAGGTCTCCGGTACCGGATTGGTTCTGACGGACTTCAGGGGAAAGCAGACGAACAAGCTGCTGGTGCCGCTGAAGGTGTCCGGATTGTATCTCCCCGACGGAAGTCCAATAAACAAGACTTCTTCCCTAACACTCGATGATGTCGATGGTACATACGTGCTGCTAAAAAACCCGTCCCGTCCCACGATGCCCCGTCCGCGGATCGATCCCCGTGGCATACTGTTCGGCCCGAAGGTGACGGTAACCATCAGGCTGCCCGAGGTCTTCTCTCCTGTCTATCCGTGTAAAGTCCCGGCAATCTTTTATACCACAGACAACTGGCGCACCAAGAAAAGATATGCCGGACCGTTTCAGCTGACCGGATCTGCAGTGGTCAGGGCAAAGGCGGAATGCAATGGTTATTATCCCAGCTTTGAGGGTTCTGCCCTTTTCCGGCTGTCGAGGTCCAGTGCCTTGGCTGGTTTTCACTTTTCCTCTCAGAAGGTTGACGAGTTCGAACGGACCGTGCATGCGGTTGTGGATATGCCCTATCCGGCCCCGAAAGATCTGAGAATTCCCTTTAGGGTAAGCACCAACATGAATAGCTCTGAGTATGGAGTGAATGTGGGGTTGAAGGATGGAAACACATCGAACTCTCTCGTTATAAGAAAGGGGGCGCGGTACGGCACCATAGCGATAAGTCTCTACGGTGACCTGATACAGGAGGGCGCTGAGAAGCTCACGATAATCCTTGATCCAAAAGACGACACATCCCTTGTAGATCCAAAGCGTCGGAGCTTCACCCTCACCGTTGAAGACAACGACGGCAAGGGCAATCCGGTTGATTACAAGACCTGCACACCCTCGATGGATGCCTTTGTGAGAAGAGATGCCTCCGTCGGTTACAGGGGAGACAAAGAGCGAATGGCAGAAATCGGCCTCATAAACAAAGTTCCCTTTTATGCCCTGATCAAGGTGGACCTTCAGCGATGCCTCGGTCCTGAGAATGTTAGTAAGGTGAAGATAAAGCAGGCCATACTGACGGGATATGTCCCTTGGCTCAGGGACAAAAACAACGACAAGAAAGTCACGGCTTACATTTACAGGGTAACTCAGGATTGGGACCGCGGCAAAAACACGAATGGATGGAAAGTTCCTCCCAAACATGAACAGAAGCCGAGCCTGACCGCCAACGTCTTCGTTGGAGGGGCAAGATATGTCGCCAACTGGGACGTTACCGGGGATGCACGCTACTTTCTCGACTCCCCCGGGAAGAATCACGGATGGTTGATTGCCGGTGACCCTAAGTCGGAAGACGCCTTCAAGCTCTATCTAAAGGAGACTGAGGATACGAGGCTCGGAGCACTGATCCCGAGGCTTCATATCATCTATACGAAGAAATGACCGGAGTGAAGGAAAGGTTTCCTGCACAGAGTGTCAGGGCTTGATTTTTGAATTCATAAAGCCGTTTCGTCGCGTGTCTCAATCACTGGTCGTATCTCGGAATGATCGAGCTTACCCCTCTCCCTTAAAGGGAGGGGGCAAGCTTTTGACAAGACTTTCAGGCCA
>JAADGG010000013.1 GCA_013152485.1 Nitrospirota bacterium
AGATAATCATGAAGATAAGAAAGCCCGTCGACAAGATAGTCGACAAGGCCGTGAACTTCATAGCGAAGAAGGTCAAGGGCCTGATCAGGAAGGGAAAGGCGCTGGTGAGAAAAGGGGTCGAGAAAGGCAAGGAGACGGTGAAACGCCTCATCGAGTGGTGGAAGATTAAGAAGAGGTTCAATGTCGGGGACGAAACACATACACTGCAATTCAAGGGAAAAGGCGGTACAGCCAGACTGATGGTTGCGAGCACGCCCAAAACCCTCGAGACCTATCTCGAGACCCTCGAATCAAAGGGGGCAGACAAAGATCTGATCGGGAAGATCAGGTCAAAGGCCAGGGAAATCGACGGTTTAAAGAAAGACGTCAAGGGCCGGGACATCGAGATGAGCAAGGCACAAGGAGAGAAGATCAGCAGGAAGCTGAAGGAACTCGCCGATCTTCTCTCCAGGGCAGGAGTAGATGGAAAGCTTCCGCCTTCGAAGGTAAGCTTCTCACCACACACAGCCCATGGAGACATAAACGGCGGGATCATGGAGGCGAAACCCTTGAGCCTGAAACCCGGGAACACATCCGGAAGCAAGCCGACCCAGTCATCAAAGCTCTGGAATGCGGTCAAACAGCGTACCGGTGTGTATGTCAGGGGGCACCTGCTCAATCACCACCTGCACGGCCCCGGGACCAAGGAGAACCTTACACCGATCACAAACTCGTTGAACCAGGAAATGGAACGTAAGGTCGAGAGCAAGGCAAAGAAGGCCGTACTGAGTGAACGCAAGGTTGTCTGGTACAAGGTAACCGCCGTCTATTCCGACAGGCCCCCGAGAAAGTATATTCCTGAGGAGAGCTGGCTGATCACTGGCTTCCGGTTCATTCTGAAGGAGATGAAGAAGAAGGAAAACGCAGAGGGAGACCGCCCAGATGACTGGATCGAGGGAAGTGACTTGCCGGGATACGCAAGCAGCCTGTCCCATGAACTCCCTCCTGATGAACCAGTCGGTGTAGTCCGCCGGGAGGTCAACCTGAGTAAGGACAGTGCAGCCGCCATAGCCGGCAGTGGCGTTGAAGGAATGACGGGTGATCTTGCCGTCAGGATCGTCGAGGCAAGAAACAGGCGTAATGACAGGCGCTTCCACTCCTATGAACAGATCGGCATCAAGGGGGAACTGCTCGATAACATAAGGAAGGCTCCCTGGGTGAAGCTCTTCTGAATGCTGACCATGCAGAAAACTCCGGGACAATATCCCCTCAGGACGTTGTCCTGACCTCTCCTTCACTAAGGATCGGACGGGGAGCAACAGCCCTCCCGGGGAGAAAAAGTCATCATGAACGACCTGGCGCATCGGCGATATTGTCTCATCTCCGACTGCAAGTCTGACCAGGGATGCAGCCGGCAAGCTCGAACAAGGAGGCGAACAGCTATGAAATGGGTGACACGCTCCCATGTGCATGTCGACAGGGTGGCATGCCCGTGGCTGATCACACGATTTATAGACGACTCAGAGGCGGAGTTCATCTTCGTGCCGAGAGACCGCGTTATGGAGACCGCACGAAAGGAAGGGGCTGTCCCCTTTGACTCACCCGGAGCAGACCTGGATCACCGCGGGGACCTGTGTACCTTCGAAGTGATCATGGAAGAGTACGGCCTTACGGACAAGGCCCTGCTCAGGATGGCCAGGATCATAAACGCAGCGGACACGGGCAGGCTGGATGCCGATCCCCGGGCCGCAGGCCTGGAGGCCTTAGCCACCGGGTTCAGCCTCCGGTTTCCCGACGACAGGGAGAACATAAGGCGGCAGTTCGAGGTGTACGACGCCCTCTATGCATGGTGCCGGCTGCAGGCGGCCGGTGAGTAAAAGGCTGCGCAGGACCTCCTTCATCTCCGGAATCGGTGATTTCCTCGGCCTTCAGAGGAGCACAGCCGCCGTACTGTGCATGGTGATACTCGTGGGCATGGGGGAACGGATGGCCGAGCGCTTCCTGCCGATCTACCTCATGGCCCTCGGCGGAGGAGCCCTCTCCGTGGGGCTCCTGAACGGCCTCGACAACCTGCTGTCGGCACTCTACTCCTTTCCCGGAGGCTACCTCTCCGACCGCCTCGGCTACAAACGCGCCCTGCTCCTCTTCAACATCATCGCGATGTTCGGGTTTACAGTGGTGATTGTCATCCCGAAGTGGCAGGCCGTGCTCGTCGGCGCCGCCTTCTTTCTCTCCTGGACGGCGGTCTCCCTGCCTGCAACCATGAGTCTCATCTCCAGGGTCCTCCCCAGCCATAAACGGACAATGGGGGTCGGCATGCACTCACTCGTCAGGAGGGTCCCGATGGCCCTCGGCCCGATCCTTGGAGGCCTCTGCATCGGGCTCTGGGGGGAACGCGACGGTGTCCGCGCAGCCTTTGCCTTTGCATTTCTGTTGGCTGTTGCAGCAGCGGTGCTTCAGCAGAAGATGATCGAAGACAGGGCGCCGGGCAGCGGTACGGCCGCTCCCGAAAAGAACCCCCTGAGACTTTTCAAGTACATGAGTCCTCCCCTGAAGCGGTTGCTCGTATCCGACATCTTGATCCGTTTCTGCGAACAGATCCCCTACGCCTTCGTCGTCGTCTGGAGCATGAAACGGATAGCCGAACCTGTAAGCGCCCTCGAGTTCGGCATACTGACCGGTGTAGAGATGGTCACAGCGCTGCTGATCTACGTCCCGGTGGCCTACCTGGCCGACAGGGGGACCAAGAAACCCTTCGTAATCACGACTTTTGTCTTCTTCTCGCTCTTTCCCCTCGCACTCATATTCTGCCGCTCGTTCGAGACACTCGTGCTCGCGTTCATCCTGAGGGGCCTGAAGGAGTTCGGCGAACCCGCGAGAAAGGCCATGATAATGGACCTTGCACCTGAACACCTCAAGGCCGGCATGTTCGGTCTCTACTACCTGATGCGCGACACGGTCGTCTCGGTGGCGGCCTTCGGCGGCGCCTTCCTGTGGATGATCAGCCCTGTCACCAATTTTCTCGCCGCCTTCGCCTTCGGAGTGGCCGGAACAGCGGCATTCGCCGTCTGGGGGAGGGACCACGGATGACTTTGCGTGCCCCGGGCCCCTCCGTGCAAAATATGTCAAAAAAAAGCCGAAATAGGTCAAGACCCTCGATGCGGGGGACTGATAGTATAGTATAGAACATACATTATTTAAAAACATTGGTGTCCGGTAAAAACAGAGGACCTATCGATAAAGGGGCCCCGTTATGGAAAGGGAGCGATATGACAGGCTCTGGACGGTTTCAAGTATCACAAAGGCTTCACCTGGATGGTGTAAGCGTGATACTTGCCTCGGAGTCCCCGCCGGACGCCGGAGCGGGCCGGACGCCGGGACGGGAATGAGTGAGAAACTGATATCCCCCGTCCTGCCGTGACTTACACTGTGTTTATCCAACGGTATTGATTCAAGAACAATAAATCCGGTAGACCAGAGGGGGGTAACATGATCCAGGTGGACATACCCGGCGCGATCGCCGCCGGACAGATCTATGCACTGCTGAGCAAGAAGTATCTGAAGGGAGAGGGGGACAGGTTCACTCACAGGCTGGCAGCCCCGATCAGCTGGTATTTCGCTCTCTTTTTCGCACCTGTGGGGATGTTCCTGCTCATCGGATGGCCGGCATGGGAGTCGATGTACTGGTGGGACTGGATCGAAAACCCGGCCTTCAACCCTCCGGTGGCGTTCTTCTACATCGCCTTCTACTTCACCATGATCATCCTGGGCAACCTGAGCTACTTTCTGGCCCACACACTCTACCTGAAGGGCAGGGACGGCACGGTCAAGCTTCTCTGCGTACTCAGCGTGATTGCAACCCTGCTGCCCTTTGTACTCTGGCCGTGGACATGGTATTATGTCGGTACGTACGCGGAGTACCATGCTGTACCCAGAGAGACGGAGACCCTGTTCAAGGCGACCTCGTTCTTCTGGTCATGGCTGTGCGTGATGGGATATTTCGTCGTTACGTCCGTCGCCTTCGGTATCTGGATAAAGAGGTTCTCATCCAAGATTGCAGAGTGACGGGGGGAGAGAGGCGGGCCGGTTTGACGACAGCGGGGCATGCAAACCGGCACGTATGAAACCATTCACCTCAGGAGACGGGATGAAGCAGCATTCAAGGAGGGCACGAGATGTTATTGATCGACGTACCGGTAGGTATAGTTGCCGGACAGGTAATCGCTGATGCATCAAGAGACGCAATCGCTGCAAGGGACGGGACTGCGGTCTCCAGGGCGAGGGCGATTGCGATAATATTCGCCTACCTGGCTACGACACCGGTGATCGTATATTTCTTTCTGGGCTGGCCGGCATGGGAGATGAACTACTTCTGGAAGTGGGTTGACAATGTCCAGGGCACGCCTGAACTGGCCCTTTCGTCGTTCATGCTGATCGCCATGTCCTTTTTCCCGACGCTCGCTGGTTTCGAGTCAGGACGCTTACTTGTGCAGGGGAACAGGGTGCCCCTGCTCAGGGCATCCTACACATTCTTCTTCCTCCTCATACTCGTGATAGTATGGATGACCCGGGATATCACATTCAATGTAGCGACTACTTACGACAAGTACACGCGCGGCGAGTTCTTCTCCTTCTGGGACAACCCGTTCTTTACATATTGGCTGGTGCTGACCGCATTATTCTGGGGCTCACTGGCCGGCTGCTACGTTTATGTACGCAAGAGCACCGCTGTTTGAACCGGCGAGGGGGCCACTGCCGGTAACGGCCTGGCTGGAGATTGCAAGAGAGCGGAAACAACGGAGGATACACACATGAGCAAGATCACTTTGAAAGACATACGGCTGAGTGAATACACACTCGACAACCTCGGTCTCCTGCGGAGGCTCAGGGAGAACCTGATGAAGACGAGGCCCGAGGTCTGCATCGAAAGGGCGAGGCACACGACACGCTACCTGAGAGACCTCTCTTCCGACGGCGAACCAATGGAGACGAGGTACGCAAAGGCCGTGGCTTATTTCCTGTCGAAGAAGGAACCCCTCTTCTTCGACGACAACCTCCTTGCGGGGACCACGACGTCCAAACCCTTCGGTGCCCCGGTCTACCAGGAGCTCACGGGGATGACCATATGGCCGGAGCTCGACACCATCAGCACGAGAGAAAAAAACCCGCTGATCCTCTCCAGAGAGGATGCCGAGGAGCTGAACTTCGACATCTTTCCATACTGGATGGAGCGCAACATACTCGAGTATACGAGGAAGAAGTACAACAACCCGGGCTGCATGAGGCTCTTCGAACGCATTGTCTTCTTCCTCGCCAGCAAGGCAGGTACCATCTCTCACACCGTCCCGTGTTACAGAAAGGTCCTTGAAAGAGGCATTGAAGGCATAATCGAAGAGGCAAGCACACGGGAGGATGAGGTCAGGAAGAAAGGGACGGACACGCCCGAGGACAGACACAGCCTCGAGTTCTACCAGGCCGTGCAGACCGTCATGAAGGGCGTCCTCGACTATGCCGCAAACCTGAGCAGAAAGGCGGCCGAGCTCGCAGAGAGGGAATCAGACCCTTCGCGGAGGGAAAACCTCCTTAAGATGAGCGAGGTATGCGCCAGGGTCCCTGCAAAGCCGGCAAGGACATTCCGCGAGGCAGTCAACTCCCTCTGGATCTGCCAGGTGGCCGTGCACGCCGAGAACATAAACATGGCGATAAGCCCGGGCAGACTCGACCAGGTGCTCTACAGATACTACCGCAACGATATGGACAACGGCATGCTCACCGTCAGGGAAGCCATAGAGCTCATCGGCTGCCTCTGGCTCAAGCTCAACGACAACACCAACCTCGTGCCCGAGACGTCGGAAGAACTGTTCGGCGGAGCAGGTACGGTCCCTGCGGTGACTGTCGGCGGCGTCGGTGAAGACGGCGAAGACGCCGTGAACGACCTCACCTACATCATGCTGAGGGTGACCGAGCTTCTCAAGCTGAGGGACCCGAGCGTGAACGCCCGGTATCACTACGAAAAGAACACCGAAGAGTACCGCGACAGGGTGGCCGAGGTGATCGTCAATACGAAGGCCGTCCCAGCCTTCCATAACGACGTGGTGGATATAAAAGTCCTCGAGAACCAGGGCACGTCGACGGAACATGCAAGGGACTACGCGGTGATCGGCTGCGTGGAGCTCGCATCAGCGGGCAGGAGTTATGACGCCTCGAGCTCTATAATTTTCAACCTCGTCTCCGCGCTCGAGCTCGCCATGTACAACGGAAAGAGACCGGCTACGGGCGACGAGCAGATAGGCCCTCAGACAGGAGACCCCGCAGGGTTCAGCACCTTCGAGGAGTTCTGGGAGGCCTTCAAGGCCCAGCTGACGTGGCTCATCGGCGAGGCGATAAAGCTGAACGAGTATTTCGGCCGGGTACACCAGGAGATACTGCCCACACCGCTGCTTTCGGCCTTCTTCGAAGGCCCCTTGGATAAGGGACGGGACCTCATCCGCGGAGGAGCCGTCTACAACTCCTCCGGGGCCACGCACATCGGCTTTGCCGACACCGTGGACTCCCTCAGCGCCATAGAGAAGGCGGTCTTCATAGACAGGAGATGCACCTTCGCCGAGCTGCTCAAGGCCCTGAGAGACGACTTCAGGGGCCATGAAAAGCTCCATGCATACCTCGTATACAAGACCCCGAAATACGGCACGGACGACCCCATTGCAGTAAAGAACTCGCAGAACCTCATACGGTTCCTCTACGACTTCTACCAGGGACACACGAACTACAGGGGCGGAAAATACAGGCCCGGCTACTGGACCATGACCAACCATGCAGGCCAGGGCAAGCTCTCCGGTGCGCTCCCAAACGGCCGGAAGGCCCACAAGGTCTTTGCAAGCGGCATAACACCGGCCTCCCAGGCGGCGGGAGACCTCTCGGCGTGCCTCAAGGCAGTCGGCGGACTCGAGAGCGTCTGCATACCGAGCGGCGAGGCCCTGAACCTGAAGTATCCGAGCGTGAAGCACAACGGTGACATCAAGACATTTGCCCAGGCAGTCGAGTCCTATTTCCGCTACGGCGGCCTGCACGTGCAGTTCAACATAATGTCCTACGAGACCCTGATCGACGCCAAGAAGAACCCCGAGAAGTACCCGGAACTCCTGGTGAGGGTCTCGGGGTATTCGGCATATTTCAAGGACCTGAACGAGGCCATGAAGGACGAAATCATCACGAGGACGGCCTACGACCTCGACACCGGCAGGGCCGTTCCTTTCCCCGAGGAATACCGCTCGATGCTTGCATTCGAATGAAGAAACGGACAAGGAGGCGGAAATGTTTGACAAGATACTGGACTGGCTGACTCTAAGGCCCCTGAGGATGAAGCGGCTCAGAAAGAGATTTCTGAAGTGCCTCGAGTCCGAGGCGGCCGAGGAGTTTCTCGAGATGCTCCTCAAGTTCATGAGCCTCGCCTTTCTCCTCGACAGGGACTTCAGGCGGAACATAGAGGGGTTCAACGGCCGCTATCTCTTCAAAAGCCGGGACAACAGCATAACAGTGGCAGTGATATTCGAAGACGGCAGGATGAAGGTCCACGAGAAGGTGCTGGAGGATACGAACGTCACCGTGGTCTTCAGAAACGGAAAGGCCCTGATGGGATACCTCCTGTCGCCTAAGCCGGACATACTCGGCTCCCTCCTTAGGCAGGACGTGACCTTCAACGGTAACCTCAACTACGTATACAAGTTCGCCTACATGGCCAAGCGGCTGCAGCTGATGGCAACGGGAGAGGTATGAATGAGAGCGGAAGGAAGGCCGCTGATCTTCAATCTCCACCACTTTGCACTCGATGACGGCCCGGGCATAAGGACCACGGTCTTCATGAAAGGCTGTCCGCTCTCCTGTGCCTGGTGCCACAACCCCGAGTCCGTATCGCCCGAACCCGAGATAGCCTTCTACGGACACCTCTGTATAGGTTGCGGCAGTTGCATGGATGTCTGCCCGGAAGGTGCCGTATCAATGAGACCCGGCAGGGACCGGATCACAAGGGAGAGGTGCACGGCCTGCGGCACTTGCAGCAATGAGTGTCCCTCGACCGCCTTACGCACCGTCGGCGCCTATTATCAGGTCGACACACTCGTGGAGAGGTTGCTCAAGGAGCGGATCTTCTACGATACATCCGGCGGCGGTGTTACGTTCTCGGGTGGAGAGCCTGCCATATTCATGGATTACGTGGGGACCGTCATGAAGAGGCTGAAGGCGGAAGGAATCCACGTGGCGATCCAGACATCGGGAATGTTCAACCTTCAGGAATTCGGCAGGAAGCTGCTGCCCTATATAGACCTGATATTCTTCGACCTTAAGCTGATCGACAGTGACATGCACAGGAAGTTCACCGGCAGGGGCAACAACCTTATACTCGAAAACTTCCGGTATCTCGCAGACAACTCTCCGGTCCCCGTTGTCCCGAGGATTCCGCTCATACCAGGAATAACCGCGACAGGGGAGAACCTGTCGGGACTGGCCGACTTCCTGAGATACTCCGGCTTCACTTCAGCCACACTGCTGCCGTACAATCCGGGGGCCATATCAAAGGCGGCTGCGCTCGGAAAGGCCCTCCACCCTACCCTGCCAAACCGCATGATCCCTGCAGGAGAAGAAGAGGCCCTGACCACCTTCTTCCGGCAGCGGCTGTCCGGGCACGCAAAGGAAGCCCCTCTCTCCGAGGACATTGGTGCAGTCGAATACCTGAAGCAATCAAAAAAACACAAGGAGGTATTCTCGGATGAATGTCTTGAACACCCGTGCTGCTCCCCGCATCCAGGCATTGGCCGTGGCGGTCTTCTTATTGTGCCTCTTCATGCCTGTAACCGGTCCTTGCGCCGGGACTGCAGCAGAAACATCAGCTGAAAGGCTGGAGACACGCACCGTTGAAGGTGCCACCATGGAAGATGCTGTCAGGCCGGACGATGGAAAGGGCCCTGCTTCCAAGTTCTGGGTCATCGGGACACTCGTTTTCGTCATAGCATCAGTCGGAGGCGGCATAGGTTACATGTACTTCCTGCAGAAGAGTTTCCTCGAGGCCTGCCGCGAGGAAAACCAGCTGTCCCTCTTCTTCCAGAGCCCCGCGGGCCTGCCCACCGGCACGGTCCGCTCCATAATCGCGCTCATTACAATCCTCGTCTGCCTCTACCTCTCCATCCTGGTCTTCTTCAGGGTCGCAGGAGACGGTTCGGAGTTTCCCGAGGTGCTGTCGGGCATACTCGGAACCG
>JAADGG010000040.1 GCA_013152485.1 Nitrospirota bacterium
TTCCTGAGCCTTGCTATGTGCTCGACCGGCAGTGCGGCCCCGGTGTTGGTAATATAACGCAGGGAGGAAAGGTCGTACTTCCCGAGGTCCATCTGCAGGAGGATGGCGACTATCGTAGGAACGACCGGAAAGCCCGTCACTCTTTCCCTGCTTATCCTCTCGAGGACCACGTGCGGATAGGTGAAGGTGCGCTCCAGCACTACAGTGCATCCCGTCTTGAAGCCCATCAGGATCTGGTAGAGACCGTAGTCAAACGAGAGCGGCAACACGTTCATGATTACATCCCTGTCGGTATTCTTCAGGTACGTTGTTATGGACCAGGCAGCCGAGGATATGTTGTGATGGGTCATCATCACCCCCTTAGGTCTTCCGGTGGACCCTGAGGTGTATATCAGTGCTGCGAGGTCGAAATCCATGTTCCTCTTGGGAAGAGGACGGCTGTACTGCAGTGGTTGGTCCAGTATGGCCTCCAGAGATACAAAGCGCTTGTCGACGTTGCCCGGCGGCTCGACCTCATCTGTACCGACCACAACGACACTCCTGAGGTGTCCGGCCTCCCCCCAGCATCCTGCAACGGAGGCGAGTTTTCCGGCATGGGTGATCAGGACCTTTGCGCGCGAGTCGTTAAGGATATAGGCCAGCTTCTCTGCCTTCATGGTGGGATTCAACACAATGAAAGCGGCTCCCGCCTTCAATGTCGCAAATACTGCTATGACCGCCTCGACCGAGTTGTCGAGACAGACGGCCACCCGGTCGCCCCGTTCGACTCCTTCGGCAAGCAGTGCGTGCGCAAGGTGGTTACACGAAGCTTCGATCTCACCGTATGTATACCTCTTGTCCCCGCATACAAGGGCACACTTGTTATGAAGCCTCTCGGCGGTCAACTCCAGGAATTCCTCCACCCTCATCTGTTCCCTCCCCGCACTGCGGCGGAATAAGGCGTCCCCCTTCACGAAACGTCCATCTTCGTCCTGATGAATCGAACCAGGTTGGCAATGGAATCGAGATTTTCAGGAATCAGGTCCTCGTCACCGACGCTTATACCGTAGTTCTCCTCCAGGAAGGCGACCAGCTCGAGCACGCCGGTAGAGTCGATAATTCCCCGCTCGAGAAAGGAATCCGTATCCTTGAACCCGTTATCACGGCCGAACAGAAAGTTGTCAATCACAAACCGTCTCAGTTCCTGCTCAATTGCTTCCATTCATCTAACTCCCCGTGAACCCCTTGATGAAGTGATGTACGAACAGCTGAGTCGACAGGATGCCGACAAGAGACATGTCATCCCGCGTCCCCATCGCCAGTCCCTTTCTGAACTTGTTCACAAGCCGCTCGACCGCATCCGGGTTGAATATTCCAAACTCCCCGACAGCCGCGCGTGACAGCAGTTCGTCGATGTATTCAAATCGCGCCCTGCCGGAACCCGGCTCGAAGAAGCTCACCCCACCGGGTGCCCTGTAGGGCTGTTTGTGTCTCTTCTTCACAGAGGGAGGGATCATGTCTCCCGCACAAAGCTTCAGTATGTGCTTTTCATTAAGGACCCTCAGTTTCATTCCGGATGGAATGCTGCAGGCAAACTCGACAACGCGGTGGTCCAGGAAGGGAAACCTGCCTTCCACCGAGTGTGCCATCGAGACCCTGTCCCCTTGCGACGAGAGAATGTATCCCGGAAGCAGGTACATGGTCTCGAGATACCCCGCCTGCGACAGGCCGTCCCACGCCTGATATTCAGGGGGGAGCAGGGTGCCCAGCTCTTCATATACATTGCATGCGCCTATCTCCGACCTCACGGCATCCGAGAAGAAGACCTTCAGTCTCGACGTCAGCTCCCACCTGGGGAGATGCGAGAAGAACGGGTGGGAAAGGTCCTCACGCCTTGCATGGAAAAACGCCTGCAGGTATCCAAGAGGCTGCCTCTGGAGGTTGTTCATGTACGGGTAAAGCCTCTTGAGAAGAAGGGGTCTGAGCTTCGATGAAGGCTGTTTTGCCCAGAACCTCCTGATCTTGGCCTCCTTGAATATGTCATAGCCGCCGAATATCTCATCCGAGCCCTCACCGGTGAGCACGACCTTGTAACCCTTCTCCCTCACCAGTCCGGAAAGCATGTAGAGGGGTGCAGGGGCGGTCCTCAGCACGGGCTTTTCGGTGTGCCAGACGACGTCGGGAAAGACCCGCGCTATGTCCTCACAGGAACAACCGATATCATGATGCACTGTTCCGAGAAAACGGCTCGCCTCTTGCTGATACGCACTCTCGTCGTACTCAGGGTCTCCAAACGTCACGGAAAAGGTCTCAAGCGATGCATTCGTGTAGCTCCTTGCCATGGCCGTCACCATTGAAGAGTCGAGTCCACCGCTGAGATACGCCCCAACAGGCACATCCGAACGCAGCCTTATGCGTGTTGCATCGACGAGCAGTTCCTTGAGTCTTTCGGCACAGGGACCTTCTTCGGTGTTCTGTTGCTCCCCCGTATAGTCGAGCTGCCAGTATCTCCTCATGCTGACCTTACCGTCCTCGACGGTCATGTAATGTGCGGGGGGAAGCTCCATTATATCCTTGAAGAAAGTCCTTGGCGGCAGCGTCACCCAGAGGGTGAACAGTTGGTCGAGAGCCCGGAGGTCGACCTCCCTGTTGACTCCAGGATGGACGAGTACGGATTTGATCTCGGAGCCGAAAATCAGCCGTCCGCGTGTGAAAGTATAGAAGAGCGGCCTGACACCGAGACGGTCCCTCGAGAGAAAGAGCCTGCCCCTGTTCCTGTCCCACAGGGCGAAAGCCCACTGTCCGTTGAAGTGCCGGAGACAGTCCTCCCCTTTCTCCTCATACATGTGAAGAACAACCTCTGTATCCGTGTCGGTGGCAAACGTATGTCCCAGGGCCGTCAGCTCCCGCCTCAACTCAACGTAATTGAATATCTCCCCGTTGAAGGTGATCCAGAGTGATCCGTCCTCGTTACGCATGGGTTGCCGTCCCCGGTCGGGATCGATGATACTGAGGCGGACATGAGCAAGCCCGACGTGCCTGTCCGCATAGATACCGGTGTCATCAGGCCCCCTGTGTCCGACCTTCATGACCATCCCGTGCAGGATGTCGCGTTCTATTCCGCCTCCCTTGAAGTCCAATATACCGGCTATGCCGCACATAAAAAACCCCTAACCGTACAGTTGCCATGAGGCCGGCCCCCCTAACGAACCGACAGTGCCGTCTCCCTCGCCAAGGGAAGATATACCGTGAAGACAGATCCCCTGCCTGCTTCACTCTCCACCTCGATTCTGCCATCATGGGCATCGACTATCTGTCTGCATTGATACAGACCGATACCGAGGCCCTTTTTCTTTGTCGTCCTGAAAGGCCTGAACAGGTGGTTGTTCATGAAATCATCGGTCATGCCGGAACCGTTGTCCTCGATCCTGACGTAGGCCGTCTCTCCGCAAGAACCGCTCTCCACACGTATGTACCCGTCACCCCCGACGGCTTCGACGGCATTGAGCAGAATGTTGAGGACGACCTTCCGGATCTCCTCCTCGTCCAGCATTGACGAGACTGAAGTGCCGTGATACTCGACCCTGACATCCGGTCTCGCCTTCAAGATCTCATCGACGGCACTCTTCGCAACCTGGTCGAGATCAACGGGCCTCAGGTCGAGTTCCTGCTTCTCCGGAACGGTCTTGAGTCGCTGTATGAGACCCTTCATCTTTGCCAGGGTTTTCTCTATCGACTCGAGCATGTCCTTCTGAAAGTCCGGATCATCGAGATAATCCCTCGCATTGTCGAGCAACAGGGAGAGTGTCGATGTGAGATTCTTGAGGTCATGGATCACGAACGACGAGACCCTCGCCACAGCGGCAACCTCTCTCGTCTCCGCAAGTTCCTCGGAAAGCCTGAAGTTGAGCAGGGCAAGGGCTGCATGCTTGGCAATGGTCTTCATCAAGTCAAAGTCTTCGTAAATGAAGTTTTCCTCGACGAGCTGCTCCCCGAATACGACGATCCCTTCCACATTCCGGTTGTTTACAAGTGGAACGAGCAGCCTCGCACCGGTCAGCCTGATGAAGAGCGCCTCATCGGCATCCGGCATGTATTCACCGTCGAAAGGGTTCAGTACACGGTTTCGGTTCCTGAAGTAGGAAATCAATGCAGCCGACGGTTTCAGCTCCGGTTTCTCACCGAACATCGACTGGCTTGCTGAATGCACATACCGCTGCCTGTTTCCGTCGAGAAGATACAGGGAAACACCCTTGAGGCCGAACGCCTCCCGGTATGTGGTGAGTATGACATCCTTCACGTCGGCCGTAGTCGTGCAGGAGCTGAGGCGGTTGGTGAACTTGAGCCACTCGGTCCTGTAGTCGTGTTTGTTGGCATAGAAGTGCTTGTTGATAAGAACCTTGGCCCTCCTCCTGAGCCTCTCGGAAAAGAGTATGACGAGCATGGCTATGCCGGCGGCAAAGGCTATGAAGATGGACAGGTCCCTGCTGAAAGACGCCCCAAGGTACCTCATTCCCTCACCGATCAGGCCCAGAACCAGGAGGTACAGGCCTACCAGCAGAAGAGACAGGGACCTGTAGAGGACATACCTGGATACCGTGAATCTTACACCGTTTCCCCTGAAGGCCTTCGAGTATCCGATGAGTACGGACGCTACTATGAATGCACCGGACCTGACCGGTATCAGGTTCATATTGATGCTCCTGTAAAGGAGTCCCTGGCTGAAGTAGAATATCATGACCGCCAGTATACTGCCGATCCCTATGACCTCAAACTTTATCCTCCACCTGTCAGACATGGATGTCACGGAAAAGGCGGCTTCAAGGTGAATGAGCGCTATCACGCAATAGATCATCAGCCCCATGTAGAACCAGTAGCCTGCTGTTCCGAGAAAGAGCAGCTTCTCGGTCTGGAGGTCCGGTGAATAGAAGAACTCACCGACGGGCAAAACAAACGTGCTGACGGGAAACAGCAGCGCCACGGCCGTAAGTCCCCACCAGAAAAAGGATATGGATCTGACAGAGCGCCAACGTGAGTGAAGAAGCGTAAAGAGCATCAGGAACAGGGGAAGGACCGACTCGAGTGTCAGGGAAACCCTCTTGTACAACAGGGGGGTATCCTGCTGATATAGAGAAAGTTGATCAGCGGCTTCGATCAAGGCAAGCAGGATCAGGACGGCGGAAAGGGAGAACTCGGCCGCTCCTTTCCTTCTCGAAACGATAAACAAGGAAAGCGTCAACAGAAGAACAGATGCTATGGCTGATACAGTTAGTTCAAACATCTTGATTTCCACCGGGACAGACGAGGGTAGCAATCCGGCCGAACCATCCTCGCACTGCAAAGGGACAACAGTGCCGTTCTTTCAGACTCTACATGGCCTGTTGCTGAGACGAACATGACTGTCATCCGACCGGCGTGGTGCCACGTGCCCCCCGGCTTGACGGACACCTATGCCTTGACGACGTTTCCCTTCTTCCTCACTCCCTTCGTTGCATTGCGTGTGTCAACAACAAGGGAAGAGTTCTCAACAATAAAGTCATAATCGTAGTCTGAATGGTCGGTGGCTATGATGACACAGTCGTACCTGCCGAGGTTGTCCTTTGTAAGGGGCACGGACTTCATCCTGAAGTCATACTTGCGCGTCCTTACCGTGCGAGGCACGTGTGGATCGTTGTAATCGACGTCCGCCCCTCTCTGCAAAAGGAGGTCCATGAGTTTCAGCGACGGCGACTCCCTTGTATCGTCGACGTCTTTCTTGTAAGCAAGCCCCAGGACGAGTATCTTGGAAGAGCGTATACTCCTGCCGCGCCGGTTCAGGGCATCGGCGACCTTTTCTATCACATAGTAGGGCATCGACGTATTGATCTCACCGGACAACTCGATGAAACGCGTGTTGAAGTCATACTCCTTCGCCTTCCAGGTAAGATAATACGGGTCTATGGGTATGCAGTGACCGCCCAGGCCGGGTCCCGGATAAAACGCCTGGAACCCGAAAGGCTTTGTCTTCGACGCCTCTATCACCTCCCAGACGTCTATCCCCATTCTGTCGAAGAGGACCTTGAGCTCGTTTACAAGGGCTATGTTCACCGCCCTGTAAATGTTTTCAAGGAGTTTCGCCGCTTCGGCAACCCTTGTTGACGATACGGGCACGGTCTTCTCTACTATGGTGCTGTACAGGGCGTCCGCTACCGCCAGACACCGGCTGGTACAGCCTCCCACCACTTTCGGTATGCTCCTCGTAGAGTAGTCGCTGTTGTTCGGGTCTTCCCTCTCCGGAGAGTAAGCAAGATAGATATCCCTGCCGACCTTCAGGCCGGTCGCCTCGAGCAGGGGCTTGACCTCCTCGTCCGTCGTGCCAGGATAGGTCGTGGACTCGAGGACGACCAGTTGTCCTTTTCTCAGGTGTGCGGCTATGGTCTCGGTTGTACCGAGGACATAGGAGAGATCGGGATCTCTGTGCCTGTTGAGGGGCGTGGGGACGCATATGATGATGCAGTCCGTGTCCCTGAGAAGGGAGAAGTCCGCTGCAGCCGTGAATCTCCCCTTCTTCGTCAACTCCTTTATATCCCTTGAAGGGATGTGCTTTATATAGGACCTGCCGGCGTTCAACGCCTGGACCTTCCTCTCGTCAGTGTCAAACCCGGTAACCCTGAACCCGGCCCGGCCGAACTCGATTACCAGCGGCAGTCCCACGTAGCCGAGCCCGATCACTCCCACCACGGCCTTGCGCCCCCTGATGCTATCGATCAGTCTGATACAACCCCTCCTTCAAAAGCGTGGCTCTGGACGTTACGCTCATTCTCGTTACCGATGGTAGCCTCGGGAACGATCTCCTTCAGCAGCCTCAAAGTCCCCTCCGAATCTCCCTCTGCAACACACTGCTCCAGCATGTCTATCTTCTGAAAGATCCCGTCATATCCCGTCCCGTTCGGCCTCAGCATGGTGATCTTCTTGTTTTCGGTGGGAACGATCCCCTCTCCCTTCCAGTAGAGTTCCTCATAGAGTTTTTCTCCGGGCCGGAGACCTGTGAAGACTATGTCGATATCCTTTCCGGGCTCCAAACCCGAGCGCTTGATCAGGTCTCTGGCGAGGTCTATGATCTTGACCGGTTCTCCCATGTCGAGCAGGAAGATCTCCCCTCCCCTGCCCATCGCCCCTGCGGTCATCACCAGCTGTACCGCTTCATTTATGGCCATGAAGTACCTTGTAATGTCGGGATGCGTCACCGTTATCGGACCTCCCTCCGCTATCTGCCTCTTGAACAGCGGTA